>CALQLM010000028.1 GCA_943331415.1 Bifidobacterium breve | reverse complement strand
ATCACGCCCTGACGCTCGCCGAATCCGTCCATCTCGACGAGCAACTGGTTGAGAGTCTGCTCGCGCTCGTCATGACCGCCACCGAGTCCGGCTCCGCGCTGGCGGCCGACCGCGTCGATCTCGTCGACAAAGATGATCGACGGCGAATTCTGCTTGGCCTGCTCGAAGAGGTCGCGCACACGGGAAGCACCGACACCGACGAACATCTCGACAAAGTCCGAGCCGCTGATGGTGAAGAAGGGCACCCCGGCCTCGCCGGCAACTGCACGCGCCAACAGTGTCTTGCCGGTTCCCGGCGGACCGTAAAGCAGCACGCCCTTGGGGATCTTGGCGCCCAAGGCCTGGTAGCGGGCCGGATTCTGCAGGAAGTCCTTGATCTCGTAGAGCTCTTCGACTGCCTCATCGGCGCCGGCCACGTCGGCGAAGGTGGTTGTCGGCATGTCCTTGGTCAACAGCTTGGCTTTGGACTTGCCGAAGCCGAAGCCCATCCGGCCACCGGTCTGCATGCGGGAGAACAGCACAAAAAGACCGACAAGCAGCAGCAGGGGCAGCATGTACACCAGCAGCGAACCCAGCAGACTGGGCTGGTTGACCGCCGTGTTGGTTTTGACGCCCTTTGTGGTCAGCGCCTCGAACAACGGAACCGCGTACCCGGTCGGGTACTTGGCGATCACCTTGGTGGAGTTGGCGGTGTCCTTGTTGGCGTTCTTCAACTCCAGCCGGACCTGCTGTTCTTTGTCGTCGATCTGCGCGGTCTTGACGTTGTCGGCGTTGATCTGAGACACCGCGACCGAGGTGTCGATCGGCTTGAAGCCGCGCGTGTCGTCACTGAAATAGATGAACAACCAGCCCAGCAACAGCACTGCGGCGATCACCGTCAGCGTGCGGATAACGTTTTTCCGGTTCATCAAGCGTCGGCCCCGGGGGCCCCGTCCTTCCGATGTGCTCTGCCTGGAATGTTTCAGGCTACCGCTACCTCAACGTCGGACAATGCCCCGAGGGTTTCCGTCACTGATTGGTTTCCCTTTTGGGCCCCCATCGGCGGTGGTCGGTGGAGGTATTCCGGCACGGGATCATGCTGTGCTTGGCTTTGACGGTGATCACACCGATTGAGCGATTAGTCGACGTCAACGGGGTCAGATTACGGATTGTCGAGGCCGGCCCCCCGGACGGGCCGGTGGTGATCCTGGCGCACGGCTTCCCCGAGTTGGCCTATTCCTGGCGCCACCAGATTCCCGCCCTTGCCGCGGCCGGCTACCGGGTGATTGCCCCCGACCAGCGCGGGTACGGGGGCTCGTCACGCCCGGAACCCATCGGCGCCTACGACATCGGGCAGTTGACCGGCGATCTGGTGGGACTTCTCGACGATGCCGGAGCCGAACGCGCCGCGCTCATCGGACACGACTGGGGCGCAGTAGTGGCCTGGACCGCCCCCCTGCTGCACCCCGAGCGGGTGGCCGCGGTGGCGGGGCTGAGCGTGCCACCGGTCCCGCGGCCGCTGACACCGGTCACCGACGCGCTGCGCCGAATCTTCGGGGACAGCTTCTTCTACATGCTGTATTTCCAGCAGCCGGGCGTGGCCGACGCCGAGATGAACGCCGATCCACGCCGCAGCCTGCGGCGCATGCTCGGCGGGATGCGCGCACCGCAGGATGAGGCTGCAGCACTGCGCATGCTGGCACCGGGGCCAGAGGGCTTCATCGACCGATTGCCCGAACCGGACCGGCTGCCGGACTGGCTGACTGCCGACGATCTCGACCACTACGTCGCCGAATTCAGCCGCACCGGCTTCACCGGGGCACTGAACTGGTATCGAAATTACGAACGTAACTGGGATATCACGGCCCACCCGGTGGCTGAGACCATCAGCGCACCTTCTCTTTTCATAGGCGGGACCGATGACCCGGTGCTGGCGTTCACCAAAACCGACCGGGCCCGCGAGGTCGTCGTCGGACCCTATCGACAGGTCATGCTGGACGGCGCCGGGCACTGGATTCAACAGGAACGGTCCGAGCAGATCAACGCTGAACTCCTGGAATTCCTGTCCCACGTCAGCTGGAGGTGAATTCGCCGATCGCGAAACCGCTCCGCACGCGCGCTACGGTGAGTCATGACCGCAAGACGACGTCGTGCCGTGGCGAGGACCGTGGCGTGTGCGGCGGCGGCGGCCCTGACCATCGCCGGCGTGGCCGGGTGTGACGCAAACGCCGGACCGATTGCGGCGAGTCCACGCCAGGTGACCGTTATCGGCTCCGGTGAGGTGCGCGGAGTTCCCGACACGTTGACCGCCGATGTGGGCATCGAGGTTGTGGCACCGGATGCGACGGCGGCGATGAACCAAGCCAGCGATCGTCAAGAGTCGGTGATCAGCGCCCTCACCGCCGACGGGATTGACTCTAAAGACATCGCCACCACCTCGGTCAACCTGCAGCCGCAGTACGGCGAGAACTCCGTGATCACCGGGTACCGGGCAAGTAACTCGATTCAGGTCACGATCCGCGAACTCGACGGGGCCTCCGGCGCGCTGGCCACGATCATCACCGCGGGCGGCAACTCCACCCGAATCAACTCCGTTAACTTTTCGATCGAGGACGATTCGACACTGGTGACCGACGCCCGGGCACGGGCCTTCGGCGACGCGAAGAACCGGGCACAGCAGTACGCGGAGCTGTCCGACCTTTCACTCGGAAAGGTCATCTCGATCTCCGAGGTGTCCGGCGGCGTTCCACCCCAGCCGGTGCCCATGCCCCGCGGTGACGCGATGGCCGCCGCGGTTCCGCTGTCGCCGGGCGAGCAGACGATCAGTTTCACGGTGACTGCGGTCTGGGAACTGAACTAAGAAGCAGGGCTGCGAGTTCGAATTCGCTAGTGCTGATACACCTTTGGGTCCAACGTCCCGATATAGGGCAGGTCACGGTAACGCTCGGCGTAGTCCAAGCCGTAGCCGACGACGAACTCATTGGGAATGTCGAAACCGATGTAGCCGATGTCGAGATCACCACGCACCGCTTCGGGCTTGCGGAGCAGGGTGCACACCCGCAGCGACCGGGGATGGCGGGTGGCCAGGTTCCGGAGCAACCAGGACAACGTGAGTCCGGAGTCCACGATGTCTTCAACGATCAGCACGTCGCGGTCGGCGATATCACGGTCCAGGTCCTTGAGGATGCGAACCACGCCCGAGGAGGATGTCGAGGAGCCGTAGGAGCTGACGGCCATGAACTCCAACTGGGTGGGCAACGGGATGGCGCGCGCCAAATCCGTGACGAACATGACCGCACCCTTGAGGACGGTCACCAGAAGTAGATCCTGACCGGCCAACGCATCGGCATAGTCACGACCCAACTCGGCACCGAGTTCTGCGGTGCGGGCCTGGATCTGTTCTTCCGACACCAAGACGGACTTGATGTCGCCGGCATACAGCTCATGCGCTGACACGACCTCAGCGTGCCATGCCGCGGCCGAATACGAACAATCAGACCGGTTTGTGGCGCAGCAACAGGGTGGCGCCGCGACGCTCGGCGAATAACCGCGTGTACGGGATCCCAGACCCGACCGCCACCCCGCCCTGGCCCCGCCACTGGGTCACTAGCACGTCGACCGCCCGGATCTGAGTGTCGGTCAACCCGCTTGCGCCGCCGGTGAGCAGCCAGGCGCGGATCACCCTGCGGCGCAATCCGGGGAGCAGATCGATGACTGCGGCCACCTCCAGACCATCGCCGGACCGCGCCGCCGCAAGGTCCTGTGCAGCGAGGGAGTCGAGCGCATCGGTGTCTTCGCGTAGTGCCGACGCGGTGCGGGCCAGCGCTTCAGCCACCCCACCACCCAGCACCTGCTCCAGCAGTGGCAGCACCTCGGCACGCAGCCGCACCCGGGTGAAGCGGGGATCGCTGTTGTGGGGGTCAGCCCAGGCCGTCAGACCCAATTCCGAACACGCCGCATGGGTGAGGCTGCGGCGCAGACCGAGCAGTGGCCGGTACCACGGCGGATCGCTGAACCGCATGCCCGCGATCGACCGGGCGCCCGATCCGCGCCCTAGGCCCAGCAGTACGGTTTCGGCCTGATCATCAAGGGTGTGGCCAAGCAGGACCGGCGCGCCGTGCCGGGCGTCATCCAGGGCCGCATAACGGGCGGTTCTGGCGGCCGCCTCCGGCCCGCCGACGTCTCCTACGTGAACGCGCAGCACCCGAGCGCGTACACACCCCAGGTCCATGGCCTGTTGGCGGGCAGTTGAGGCAACTGCCTCCGAATCCGGCTGCAGGCCGTGATCGACAATCAGCGCGGTGGTCGGCAGCGTCGCGGCGGCGGCCGCGGTCAACGCCAGTGAGTCGGGACCGCCGGACAATGCCACGCACCAGGCCTGTGCGTCAGACAGCCAGGTCGCAGCGAAGCCGGCCAGCGCAGTGCGCAGCCCGGCTACAGCACCCGGTCGATCCACTGCTGAGGGTTTTCGATCTCGGCAGGCCGCGGCAAGGTATCCGGCCCGGTCCATACCGCATTGAAACGCGTCATCCCGACGCGTCCCACCACGTGGTCTACAAAAGCCTTGCCCCGGGTGTACTGGCTCATCTTCGCGTCCACACCGAGCAGTGCGCGCATCAGCCGCTGCAAAGGCGGCTGCTTGCGGTGACGACGGTCATCGAACCGGCGTCGGATGAGTTGGACTGAGGGCACCACTGCGGGCCCGACGGCGTCCATCACGTGATCGGCGTGACCTTCAAGCAGAGTGCCGAGCACCAGCAGCTGGTCGAGCGCCTCGCGTTGCGGTTCGGACTGCGTCGCCCGCACCAAGCCCAACACACCGATGCCCGCTGGATCATCCGGCCGCACCCGGCGGCGGTCCTTGACGAACTCTGCGAGTCGGCCGACGACCTGACCGACGTCCTCTCCGCGATCAGCGGTGAGTATCGCCAGCGAACGCGACATATGTTGGACCAACCAGGGATTGGCGGTGAATTGCACGCGATGTGTGACCTCGTGCAGACACACCCACAGCCGAAAATCTCTTGGTACCAGTCGAAGTTGGCGCTCGACCGAGATCACATTGGGATAGACCAGAAGCAGACAGCCGTCGTCTCCACCCGCAAAGGGATCGTACTGACCGAGGATGCCTGAGGAGACGAACGCAAGCACCGCCCCGGTCTGCGCACCGGCAATTCGCCCCGCGACAGCATTGCTCGGAGTATCGGTGCCGCCGGTCATCACCCGCATGGAGTCTGACGCAGCCCGAATCCATTGCTCCCGGTTGACGATTCGAGCCTCGGGCACCGGACCTGCACTGACCAGCCCGGTGACGTCACGAACGGGACCTTCGGCGACCCGGGATGATTCGGCGAGTTGATCGATGGACTGGCACCGGGTGTAGTCGGTGGAAGGCGGGCCGGGGCGGGCGAGTCGAGCCCCCACCGCTGCAGCGAACTGCCAATCGACTGCTTTCCCGACGGCCGGTTGGGCAGATCGGCTCATCAGTTACAGCCGCAGGTGCGCAGCGTCGCAGCCAATGCGTCAATGGCGGTTCGTCCTTCAATCCCGGCATTGTTGGAGATGAATGCAAACGTCAGCACCCGACCGTTGGCATCGGTGACGATCCCGGCTAGAGAATTCGTCTTGGTTAAAGAACCGGTCTTGGCCCGCAGCCAACCGGCCGGAGAGTTGACCAGATTGCCGCCGACGAACCGGTTGGACAGCGTGCCACTTCCGCCGGCGATGGGAAGCAGGTCCACCATCGGCCGCAGAGCCGGCTGATCGGGTCCGGCGGCCGCGTTGACCACCTCGTCGAGGGTCTTCGCCGTCAACAGGTCAGCGACCGACAGCCCACTGGCATCCACGAGCGAAGCCCCGGACACATCGATGTTCGCGGACGCCAACGTACTGAGTACGGCGTCGACACCGCCGGCGAAACTCATCGGGCGGCCTTTCGCTTGGGCCACCTCGCGCGCGATGGTCTCGGCCATCACGTTGTCGGAGGCACTCATCATCTGCAGCAACCGGTCCATCAGCGGGGCGGACTGCACCGAGGCCAGTTGCCGGCCACCGGCGGGGCCGGGCGCAAAGGTGACCCTGGCCGGGTCGACACCGAGGGCGACCGCCAGTGCGCGTCCGGCGTCGAGTGCAGGCGTCGGCGAGCGCCGGGACTCCACCGTGGTCGGTTGGATACGTCCGGCATCAAGCATCACTGACTGAATCGGGGCGATATCACCGCCAGCGATATCGGCGGGATCCCAGCCCGGAGCCATATCCGGTCCGGTGAACAGCGAGGTATCCACCTGCACCGCGGTCACCGTGATCCCACTCTCGCGAACCTGGGCGGCCAGGTCGGAGATCCGGGCGGCGCCGCGGTACCAGGTCTCCTCGCCGGACCGGGCAGCCGACAGCGTGGGGTCTCCCCCGCCGACGAGGACCACCACACCCGGCATCCGGGTCTGGTCGGCGGCCTGCACGGTCGTGGTGACCCGCGCGTTGCGGTCCAGGGTGAGCAACGCCGCCCCGGTGGTGAGGACCTTGTTCGTCGATGCCGGCTGCATCGGCATATCGGCCCGCTGTTCCCAGATCTGCTGCCCGGTCTTGGCGTCGGTGATCCGGCCGGTGAGGGTGCCCAGATTGGGATCGGCGGCCGCCGGCGCCAGCACCGAACTCATTCCGGCGGTCGTCGGCACGGCCGCGGAGTCGGGCAGTGGCACCACCGCCGGGTTCGCACTGGCCGGCTGGCGCGGCGGCGGGACCTGTGCGCTGCTGTTACCACCTGAGGTCAGCAGAGCCGCCGCCGCGACGACAGCCGCGACCACTGCGATCACCGCGGCCGCGAGCACCACATTCGTGCGGCGCGCGGGTGTGCGGACCATGACTCTCCTGACGACTTGCCCTGACTACTTTCCAACCCATTATGGTTCCAACCCATTGTGCCCAACGGGCCCGTACCGAAGGGTAACGCTCGGTTAGGGTGGTTTCTCGTCGCCACCGGGTGACAAGACAGGCACAAAGGAGTCGCGCGGTGCAGTTCGACGTCACGATCGAGATCCCGAAAGGCCAGCGCAACAAGTACGAGGTCGACCACGAGACCGGTCGGGTGAGGCTGGACCGCTACCTGTACACACCGATGGGTTATCCGGCCGACTACGGGTTTATCGAAGACACCCTGGGCGAAGACGGCGACCCGTTGGACGCCCTGGTGCTCCTGCCCCAGTCGGTGTTTCCCGGTGTGCTCATTGAGGTCCGACCGGTCGCGATGTTCAAGATGGTCGATGAGGCCGGCGGCGATGACAAGGTGCTCTGTGTGCCTGCAGGCGATCCGCGGTGGGACCACATCAACGACCTCGGCGATGTACCGCCCTTCGAACTCGAAGCCATCAAGCACTTCTTTGTCCACTACAAGGATCTCGAGCCCGGTAAGTACGTCAAAGCGGCCGAGTTCGTCGGCCGCGCCGAGGCCGAGGCCGAGGTCGAACGGTCCCGAGTGCGCTTCGCCGCTGACGGGCACTGAACCCTTCCGCTGCCCCCCTGCCAGGAACCCCCACAGAGTTTTCCTGGCTGTAACGCGCTGTAACGCGACTGTGGCATCTGTTTCCCATCATTGATCCTGTGTTGATGCATCAGGGCATTGGGCTTGAGGCCTTCAATCAGCTGCCGACCCGCAGGTCTGTTCATGCCCTCTACGAGTGCGTCAACAGCGTGACCATGGCTGCCGAACTCGCCAAAGGACGTCCGTTCGCGGATCATGCCGCGCTATTTCGCCAAGCCGACGCGCTGCTGTTCTCACTTCCGGAGCAGTCGATCGACGAGATCATGGCTGCCCACCCCCGGGTGGGCAGCCGCCCCGGGAGCCCGTATTCACACGCCGAGCAGTGCTCCCTGTTCGACACTCGTCCCGGGGTAATGCACCTGCTGGCCGGCGCGGCGCGACGTTACGCCGAGAAGTTCGGATTCGAGTTCGTGATGCATGTGGGTGGAGCCTATGATGCGGACTGCTCGGCGGCGTCAGTGATCTCCGCGATCGGCGATCGGATGCACAACGACTCCGAGACCGAGCGCAAGGTGGTGCGCAACGAAATCGCGAAACTCAACCGGAGCAGGCTTGAGCGCATGCTTGGACCTGAGGGCGGATACGACAACTGGAGCTGACCGCCCGGCGCGGTAGCT
>CALQLM010000027.1 GCA_943331415.1 Bifidobacterium breve | reverse complement strand
GCACACCCGACTACCGGACACCATCATGGTGTCGGTCACCCACCGCGGCACGGTCAAACAGCACCACGGACATCATCTCCGCCTGCTCGGCGGGGGCGGGTGGGAACTCGATCGCGTGGCCGAGGCCTAGCTTGCTTTAGCGCTCGCTGCCGCGTGCGCTAAAGCTTCTGCGCGCTCGCTGCCGCGTGCGCGCCTGCCCGGCGGCCGAAGAACGAGCCTTCGCCGAGTTGTGTACCGCTGGAGTAGCCCTTGCCGTCCTGGGCGATATTGGATGCACAGGTGCCGGCGGCATACAGGCCGCCAATGACGCTGCCGTCCTCGCGTAACACCTCGCCGTCCACGTCGGTGGCCAATCCCCCGACGGTGAAACCCGAATACATCGCCTTACCCAGCGACAGATCGAATGCGGCCCACGGTCCGTTGTCCTGTGGCGCAAGGTATTCCGGCTGTTTGTGGAAATCCGGGTCCTCGCCGATCGCGGCATGTTTGTTGTAGCTCTCCAGAGTGGCAGCCAGGTTGCCCGCCGGGATTCCCAGCGCGGTCTCCATCTCCGCGACCGTCTCATAGCCGTCGATGAACTTGATCAACGGGAATTCCGGACGCTGCAGGTGGTCCTCGTCGACGATCAGGAACGCGGCATGATCGGGTTGGTCCATCACGAAACCCGACGTGCGGGAATGGTAGGAGTCCTCGGCCACGAATCGCTTGCCGAGTTTGTTGACGATCAATCCGGTCAGCAGGACCGCCGGCGGATAGACCGGTGCGGTGATGAAGGACTGGTCCATATGTTTTGTGGCACCGCCGACAGAGACACCAAGACGGATGCCCAGTCCATCGTCGTAGGTGTTGCCCAGAACGAAGGGTTTCTCGGCGAGTTCGGGCGTGTATTTGGCGACCATCTCCGGGTTCATCACAAACCCGCCCGCGGCGATCACCACGGATTTGGCCCGGATCGCGCCAGTGTCACCGAAACGCTTCCATGACACCCCGACCACATCGCCGTTCTCGGTCACCAGGTTCGTCGCGCCGGTCTCATAGCGGATCTCGACGCCGAGTTCGGCGGCCCGCTTCACCAGCAGGTCGATCACCATGGCTGCGCCCTGGGTATCGCCGGGCACCGGCACCTTGTGACCGCGCGGGGCAGGCACGGCCATGTTCTTGTACGGCCACACCTTCTCGTTACCGGTGTACATCAGGCCCTCGGTATTGGGCTGGATGACCGCCTTCTCCGGGTAGTAGGTGCGCTCAAAGGCGATCCCGAGATCCTCGAGCCAGTTGAAATGCTCGACGCTGTCCTCGCAGTAGGCCCGGATCTTGTCGTGCTCGGGTTCCCGTGACATCGCGACGAGGTACTTGTACATCTCTTCGGCGCTGTCGGCATGACCGGTGGCCTGCTGCACCGCGGTGCCGCCGCCGAGATAGAAGTGCCCACCTGCCATGGCGGTGGTCCCGCCGGCGACGGCGGCCCGTTCCAGAACCAGGACATGCGCGCCGGCCGCGGCCGCGGTGACCGCCGCGCAGCCGCCGCCGATACCGAAACCGATCACCACCACGTCGACGTCATCGGACCATTCGGTCACCGACCCGGCGTCGACGGTTTCTGGAATCTCGAGTCCGCTCATTCCGATGAGGATATCGCCGGGGCGGCGACGTGGCTAGAACGTGTTCTAGTTCGACTCAGTTGGCGGGGGCGGCGGCGTTGACGACACTGTTGACGGCAACGTTGACCGCGCCGATGTCCTCGCGCAGCTGCTGGCCGATCGCGTGCCAGGACACCGCGGCCGGCAGGTTCCCCCAGGTGCTGTTGAACAGACCGATCATGACCGCCTGGCCGTTGCCGGTCAGGGTGTAGACCGGACCGCCGGAGTCGCCCTTCTGGCTGACCACGCCGTTGGTCATGGTGAACCAGCCGTTGTTGACCCGCTCGATGATGCCGCAGCTTTCGCCGGTGACAATGCCGAAGTGGCAGACCTGCTGGCCGACCGCCAGCGGCGCGGCGGCGTCAGCCACCAGGGCCTGGCCGCCCGGAAGAACGTTGCTGATGGCCACGTTGGGCGCCAGGGTGATGGTCTCGTAATCGGAAATCACCTGGTCGACCCGCACCACCGAGCCGTCGGGGGTGTTATCACGCGAGGTGGTGACGACACCGATATAGCGCCCGTTGCGGTCGGTGACCGGGCCGTTTCCGCGGCAGTGGCCGGCCGAGAAGGCGATTCGCGCCACCGGATCGACAAAGCCCAGCGTGCACATGGTGGATTGCTGACGAATCTCCATCCCGGGGAACACCGTGACGACGTTCTCGGCCGAGGCGGCCGGGGTGACCGCAGCGGCAAAAGCCGCCACCGCCGCCGCGGCGACGAGGATGTATCGCAGGAAGCGGGTCAAAATACACCTCGATCGGTCTCGGACGCGCAAACGGCGCGGTCGCAACAATGTGTCGACTGTGTATCGGGGTTCCCGCCCGATCGTTACCGACTATTTATTGCGGGTCCGCGCCGCTTGGCGTACTAGACCATAAGGTGCAGGTCAGGGGATGTTAATGACCTGCCCGATCTCGATGTGATCGGGGTTGGCGATCCCGTTGGCGGCAGCCAGTTCCGGGTAGCGATTGCCGTCGCCGAGGTACTGCTTGGCGATATTGAACAGTGTGTCGCCCGAGACCACAGTGTGCGTGCGCACCTCGACGGCCACCGGCGCGATCTCGACGACCTCTTCTTCGACCACGACCGGGGGCGGCGGGGCGTCAGTCTCGGTGCGCGAGTTCCAGGCAGCGCCATCGGCGGCATACAGCACCAGATTGCGATCATCCTGAAGTACCAGCTTGACGTTCTTCTTGCCCTTGGTGTCGGTGTGCCAGACCGGCTTGTCACCGGCGTAGAGCACGAAATTGCCATCGCTTTGGACCTCGGCGCGATCAGCGCCCTCGCCATTGGTGCCGGTGGCCCAGACGGCCTCCCCGCGCACCGCGAGGACGAGGTTTCCGTCGTCCTGCAGCGTCAAGGTGTATGCCCCGTTGCCGGATGTGAGCGAATCGCCCTTACCCAGCTTTTGTCCTGCGGTGAGTGTGTCTCCCACGAGTATTTTCCTCCTCTAAACCGCCCTCTTACACGGGCGGACCGTGGCCGAGCCTACTGGAGAAATCCAGACTGCCGGTGGACAGTGGCAAACACCCGGCTTAAGAATCGAAACCCAGACCCAGACGGTCCAGGGTGCGCAGCAGAAGGTTGCGGCGGCCGGCATTGTGATCGGCCCGATCCAAAGAACGCCGGGTCACCTGGATGCCCATGCTGGCGATCGGCTCCGGCGGGAACGGCAGGGGCCGCTTGCGCACCATTTCCAGTTCGGTGCGCTCGGTGGGGCGGCCGTCCAGCAGGTCCAGGCAGACGTCGGCGGCGAAGCGGGAGGCCCCGACGCCCAGGCCGGTGAATCCGTTGACATAGGCGATCCGCCCCCGACCGGCCAGTCCCCAGTGCGCGCAGAACCGGGTGCTGGTGTCGATCGGGCCGGCCCAGCGGTGGCTGAACCGGACGTCGGTCAGCTGCGGGAAGGTCAGGAAGAAATGCGCCGCAATCTTGCGGAAGGAGTCCGGCCGGTCCTCGAAGCGGGCATCGACCCGCCTGCCCCAGTGGTACATGGCGTCGTAGCCGCCCCACAGGATCCGGTTATCGGCCGAGAGCCGGTAGTAGTGGAACTGATTGCCGCAGTCGCTGATGCCCTGGCGGGACCGCCAGCCGATCCGGTCCAGTTGTTCGCCGGTCAGCGGTTCGGTGCCGAGCACGTGGTCATACACCGGCACGGTGTGCCACCGGTTGCGGCGCAGCAGGCTCGGGAACACATTGGTGGCCAGGACCACTCGTTTGGCGGTGATGGTTCCGGCCGCGGTGGTGACGGCAACTGCGCCGGATTCGGTCTTCAGCGCCTTGGCTTCGGTGTGCTCGTGAATGTGCACACCCTTGTCGGCGCAGACCCGGGCCAGTTCGAACACCAATCGGGCGGGGTCGACGATCGCGCAGGTGTCCGGCGAGAACAATCCGGCCCGATAGGTCGGTGAATTCACCTCGGCCCGCACCGCCGCCTCGTCGAGGAACCGGCCCTCGCCCTCGGCGGCCGCCTCCCGCAACCAGGGCACCTGATGGGCTTCGGTGGCGACGGCCAGCATGCCGGTGCGCTGCCAGTCGACCTTCATGTCGTTTGTCTCGATATCGGCAGCCATACCGTCGAGGTTCGCCATGCCGAGGCGTTGCAGTTGGTCGAACTCCTCGGGCCAGCGCGACTTCCCGTTCTCGGCGCCGTGGGTGAGGCTGGCGTCGACGAAGCCGCCGTTGCGTCCCGATGCCGCCCACCCGATCCGTTCGGCCTCGATCAGCACGATCTTCGCGCCGGGATCACGTTCGGCGGCGTGCAGTGCCGACCACAGTCCGGTGTAGCCGCCACCGACCACGAGCAGGTCGCAGGTGGTCGAACCGGGCAGGCTGGGATAGTCCGGGCGGGGTATGTCAAGCCACATCGACCCGAAGACTGCCGGGGCGAGAGCGCGTGCGATCAGTCCCTGGTCGACGGCATTGTCGAAAACGATGCGCATGCTGAAATGGTGCCACGTCCGGCGGGCTCCCAGCCGGGTGGTCCGAAGATATAGCCCAGCCTGTCGCGCCAGGACGCCGCCGCCCGGACGTCACGGGCGATCGCCACGTACTCGCGGGTCTCCAGGGTCCAGATGTTGAAAGTGTTCACCGGCTTGGTCAGCCCGTAGCGGGGCCGAAAGATCTCGGGTTGGAAGGTGCCGAACAGGCGATCCCAGATGATGAGGATGCCCCCGTAGTTGCGGTCGAGGTAGAGCTGGTCCATACCGTGGTGCACCCGGTGGTGCGAGGGTGTGTTGAAGACGAACTCGATTGGACGCGGCAGCCTGCCGATGTGCTCGGTGTGAATCCAGAACTGGTAGATCAGGCTGATCGAGAAACTGGTGAACACCATCCACGGCGGAACGCCCAATAGCGGCAGCGGAATCCACATCACGAGTTCGCCACTGTTGTTCCACTTCTGGCGCAGCGCGGTCGCGAAGTTGAAGTAGCGGCTGGAGTGGTGGGCCTGATGGGTTGCCCAGATCAGCCGCACCCGATGCGCGATGCGGTGGTAGGCGTAGAACAAGACATCGACGCCGACGATGGCGATCACCCACGTGTACCACTGCCGCGGCGACAGGTGCCACGGCGCGACATAGGCGTACAGCGCTGCATAGCCGAGCAGTCCCAGGAACTTCCAGAACGCAAGAGTGGCGACCGACACCAGGCCCATCGAGATCGAGGCGCGCGCGTCGCGGCCGAGATAGGAACCGGGCGCGTCACTGCCGCCGAGTTTGCGAGCGGCGGCCCATTCGATGATTAGCAGCAGAATGAAGAACGGGACGGCGAACAGCACCGGATCGCGCATCGGCGGCGGCAGCACTGACAGCATGTCCGCGATTCGGTCCATCCGGCACCTCCCAGCGGTCAGTCTAAACGGCCGAGTACCGGACGCTATCCTGCTGAGGCGACGCGAAAGGTGCCAGACCATGGGCAAATGGGCTTTCTTGTGCGCCGCGATCATCGCCGAGGTCACCGGCACGCTGGCCATGCGGGCGTCCCAGGATCACCCGGCGTGGCTGGTGCTGGTGGCGGTCGGATATGTAACCGCGTTCGCGATGCTCACCAAGGTGCTGCGGGCCGGGATGCCGGTCGGGGTGGCCTATGGCATCTGGGGCGCGATGGGCACCGCACTGATCGCCGCGATCGCCGCGGTGATCTTCAATGACCCCTTCACCACTCCGATCGTTATCGGCATCGCGCTCATCATCGCCGGGGTGCTGATGGTGGAGTTCGGCTCCCACCCCGCTGCCGCAGAGGAGACCGGCCCATGATGTGGCTGACGTTGGTGGGCGCGATCCTGGTTGAAGTGTGCGCAACCCTGTCGCTGCGGGCCTCCGACGGATTCCGCAACCGGGCGTGGATCGCCCCGGTGGTGATCGCCTATCTGATCTCGTTCGCCCTGCTGTGGCTGACCTTGCGGCTGGGGATGCCGGTCGGGGTCGCCTACGGCATGTGGACGGCGTGCGGTGTGGCACTGGTGGCGGTGGCCGGTCGGTTTTTGTTCTCCGAACGTCTGACCCCGCTGATGATGGCCGGCATCGTGCTGATCATGTGCGGCGTGTTGACCATCGACTTGTCGGGTTCGCTGCGCTGAGTGCGGGGATAACAAGCAAGATGACAGCCATGATCAGTGCGTCGCTGGCCGAGATCGCCCGTCGGTTGGGTGTGGCGACCGAGTACTACGACTGGGTGGGCCATCTGAAGGCGGTTGACCCCGCGACGGTGATCGCCGTCCTGGCCGCCCTCGGGGTGAAAGCCGATACTGAAAAAGATTGTGTTGCAGTTCTTTCCGAGCAGAATCGGCGCTACTGGTCCCGCGGTCTGCCGCCGACGATCGTAAGCCGCTCCGGTGCCGAGACCAACTTCTGGGTGCACGTCACCCACGGTGACCCGGCGCAGGTGTGGGTCCGGCTCGAGGACGGCACCGTCCGCAGCGACATCCGGCAGGTGGACAATTTCACCCCGCCATTCCCCCTCGACGATCGGTTGGTGGGCGAAGCGAGTTTCGTGGTGCCGGCCGATCTGCCGCTGGGCTATCACCGGGTGCACCTGCGATCCGGGGATTTCGAGGCCGACGCACCGCTGATCATCACACCGGCGTGGCTGGGATTACCGGCCCGGATGGGTGCCCGCCGGGTGTGGGGTCTGGCCACCCAGCTGTACAGCGTCACCTCAGCGGGATCCTGGGGTATCGGCGACCTGACCGATCTCGCGGTGTGGGCGGGTTCGGCGCACCAGGCCGGCTACGTGCTGGTCAATCCCCTGCACGCGGCCGCGCCCACCGCGCCCATGGAGCCCTCCCCCTACCTGCCCACCTCGCGGCGCTTCGTCAGCCCGCTGTATCTACGGGTTGAGGCCATTGCGGAATTCGCTGCCCTGCCCGACCGCGACAGCGTGCGCACACTCCAGCAGGCCTGCGCCGCACAAGCCCGTGAAGCCGAGACCATCGATCGCGACGCAGCCTGGGCCGCCAAGCGGGAAGCGCTCAGGCTGGTGTTCGACGTGCCACGGTCGGCCGGACGCGAGCAGGCCTTCGCGGCCTTCACATCCCGTGAGGGCACCGCACTCGATGACTTCGCCACCTGGTGTGTGCTCGCCGAGAAGTACGGCACCGACTGGCGGGCCTGGCCGAAGGGTCTGCGCCACCCGGCCAACCCGGAGGTCGCCGAATTCGCCGGCCGCCACCGCGACGCCGTCGACTTTCATCGGTGGCTGCAATGGCAACTCGACGATCAGCTGGCGTCGGCGCAGTCACAAGCGCTGCGCACCGGGATGCCGCTGGGCATCATGCATGATCTTGCCGTCGGTGTGCATCCCTCCGGCGCCGACGCCTGGTCGCTGCAGGATGTGCTGGCGCTCGGGGTGAATGCGGGCGCCCCGCCCGATGAGTTCAACCAACTCGGCCAGGACTGGTCGCAACCACCGTGGCGACCTGATCGGCTCGAAGAGCTTGGCTACCAACCGTTTCGGGCGCTCATCTCCGCAATTCTGCGCCATGCCGGCGGGGTGCGGATTGATCACATCATCGGATTGTTCCGGCTGTGGTGGATCCCGCAGGGTGTTGCGCCCACCGAGGGCACCTATGTGCGCTACAACCACGACGCAATGATCGGAATCGTGGCGCTGGAGGCACACCGGGCCGGCGCGGTGGTGGTGGGTGAGGACCTCGGCACCGTCGAGCCGTGGGTGCGGCACTATCTGCGTGAGCGCGGCGTGTTGGGCACCTCGATCCTGTGGTTCGAAATCGACGCCTTCACCCGAGGACCGCTGCAGGCGGAACATTGGCGGGATCTGTGCCTGTCGTCGGTGACCACCCACGACCTGCCGCCCACGCCCGGGTATCTGGCCGGCGAGCATGTGCGGCTGCGCCATGCGCTGGGGTTGCTCACCCGGTCCGAGGCCGACGAACTGGCCGCCGATAAGGCCGAGCAGGCCGGCTGGATGGCGGAATTACGTCGGGTCGGGCTGCTGCCCCCGGAGAGCGCCGGGGACCCCAACGAAGAACGGGACTCCAACGAAGAAAGGGGCCCCAGCGAAGAAGAGATAGT
>CALQLM010000026.1 GCA_943331415.1 Bifidobacterium breve | reverse complement strand
GCTCGCCGGTGCGCGGATCAGTACGCCCAGCCTCGATACCGGCGCGGGTGCCGGAGTTCGGCTGCCAGCCGGCGGGCAGCTTGGGCAGTCGGATCGGGAAATCGAGGGCGTCGGCGTCGGCCTGTAGGGCCGCTGCGGCGTCATAGGTCGGGGCCATGCCGTCGGCCGGTCCGTTGGGACGAAAAGAACACCTCCCCACCAGCCCGGCGAGCACCATGCAGGCCACCACCAGCGGTGCCAGCGACCAAAACATGTCGCGGCCGTCCTGAAGCAACCTCGGCTTGGCCGGTTTCGCAGCCGGAAGACCGGCCTCTGGCGGCGGGTCCGGCGGGCTGGTCACAGAAGTCAGTATCCCAGGTCTAGACGAGCGACCTGGTTCTGGGACAATCTGCGCATGCCTAAAGGCCGTCGCCGCGAAGCCCCCGACCGAAACCTAGCCCTGGAGTTGGTCCGGGTCACCGAGGCAGGTGCGATGGCGGCCGGACGCTGGGTCGGCAGAGGCGATAAGGAGGGCGGCGACGGCGCCGCAGTCGACGCGATGCGCCAGCTGGTCAACACGGTGTCGATGCGCGGGGTGGTGGTCATCGGTGAGGGCGAGAAGGACAACGCTCCGATGCTCTACAACGGCGAGGAAGTCGGCAATGGGGACGGGCCGGAATGCGACTTCGCCGTTGACCCTGTCGACGGTACGACTCTGATGAGCAAAGGTATGCCCAATGCGATCTCCGTTCTGGCTGTGGCCGAACGAGGGGCGATGTTCGACCCGTCGGCGGTGTTCTACATGAACAAGATCGCCGTGGGGCCCGATGCTGTCGACGTCATCGATATCACCGCGCCGATCGGTGAGAACATCCGTCGCGTCGCGAAGGCCAAGAACTCGTCGGTCGCGGACCTGACCGTATGCATCCTGGACCGTCCGCGCCACCAACAACTGATCGCCGATGTCCGCGATGCCGGTGCCCGGATCAGGCTGATCTCCGACGGCGACGTCGCCGGTGCGATTTCGGCCTGCCAGCCCGACTCGGGGACCGACATCATGGCAGGGATCGGTGGCACGCCCGAGGGCATCATCACCGCAGCGGCCATCCGATGCATGGGCGGGGAGATCCAGGCACAACTCGCCCCCACCGACGACACCGAACGGCAGAAGGCTCTCGACCGCGGTCACGACCTCGACCGGGTGTTGGCCACTCAGGATCTGGTGTCCGGCGAGAACGTCTTCTTCTGCGCGACCGGAGTCACCGACGGTGACCTGCTCAAGGGAGTTCGCTTCTTTGGCGGCGGCTGCACCACACACTCGATCGTCATGCGATCCAAATCCGGCACTGTTCGTACCATCGAGTCCTACCACCGGCTGTCCAAGCTCAACGAGTACGCCGCAGTGGACTTCACCGGGGACACCTCTGCCACACACCCGCTTCCGTAGCAGCGACCTTCCGTAGGAACGACGAAAAAGGAAACATGACCACCCAGACCCCCGCAGACGGCGAATACCGGATCGAGCACGACACGATGGGTGAGGTCCGAGTTCCGGCCAAAGCCCTCTGGCAGGCCCAGACTCAGCGTGCGGTGGAGAATTTCCCGATCTCCTTCCGGGGCCTGGAACGGACTCAGATCCGGGCGCTCGGACTGCTGAAAGCGGCGTGCGCACAGGTGAATAAGGACCTCGGCAAGCTGGCTGCCGACAAGGCAAACGCAATCATCGCCGCCGCCGGGGAAATCGCCGACGGACTGCATGACGACCAGTTCCCGATCGATGTGTTCCAGACCGGTTCGGGAACCAGCTCCAATATGAACGCCAATGAGGTGATCGCGTCGATCTGTGCACGCAACGGTGTCACGGTTCACCCCAACGACGATGTCAATATGTCGCAGTCCTCCAACGACACCTTCCCGACCGCGACCCATATCGCCGCCACCGAGGCCGCTGTGCGCCAGCTCATCCCCGCACTCGAAGTTCTGCACGAATCGTTGATCACGAAGGCGCGAGTGTGGCGCACAGTGGTCAAGAGTGGGCGTACACATCTGATGGACGCTGTTCCGGTCACGCTCGGCCAGGAGTTCGGCGGCTATGCCCGCCAGGTCCAGGCCGGTATCGAACGGGTCAAGGCCACGCTGCCCCGGTTGGGTGAACTGGCCATCGGTGGCACCGCGGTGGGCACCGGCCTGAATGCCCCGGATGGTTTCGGCGCCAAGGTGGTCGAGGTCCTGGTGGCCCAGACCGGGCTGGCCGAACTGACCACGGCCAAGGATTCTTTCGAGGCCCAGGCGGCCCGCGACGGGCTGGTGGAGGCCTCCGGTGCGCTGAAGACAATTGCGGTGTCCTTCACCAAGATCGCCAATGACATCCGGTGGATGGGATCGGGTCCACTGACCGGCCTGGGCGAGCTACATCTGCCGGACCTGCAGCCGGGCAGCTCGATCATGCCGGGCAAGGTCAACCCGGTGATCCCCGAGGCGGTGACCCAGGTCGCCGCGCAGGTCATCGGCAATGATGCCGCCATCACCGTCGGCGGAATGTCGGGAGCGTTCGAGCTCAATGTCTATATCCCGATGATGGCACGGAACCTGCTCGAGTCATTCACATTGCTGGCCAACGTCTCCCGGTTGTTCGCGGAGCGCTGCATTGACGGTTTGGTGGCTGATGAGGAGCGCCTGAAGCGGCTGGCCGAGTCCTCGCCATCCATCGTGACTCCGCTGAACTCCGCGATCGGCTACGAGGAGGCAGCCGCAGTCGCAAAGGAAGCACTCAAGCAGCACAAGACAATTCGGCAGACGGTGATCGACCGCGGCTTGATCGGTGAAAAACTCTCCGAGGCCGAACTCGATAAGCGGCTGGACGTGCTGGCGATGGCTAAGGTCCGCGACGAGGGCTAGCGGTTGATCCCCACCCTCCGATAGCCACGGATACCCAGCGGCGCGGTGAGGCTGTGCAGAACCAGGCTCAGCGTCACGATGACGACGACGACCTGACTGATCAGATCCGCGTGCTGGATCTCGCCGCGGTCAATCACCAGCAGGCCCAGCACCACCGTGCCGATGCCGCGGGGGCCGAACCACCCGATGAACACCCGACTGTAGAGCGGTAGCTCGCTACGGATCAACGCGATCAGTACCGCGGCGATCCGGACCGCGAACAGTGCCAGTAATGCGAACAGCACCACCCGCCAGCTCACATGCCGCCAGCCATCGATCACCGCGAACGCGCCAAACATGGCGAAGACCAGTAACTCCAGGAGTTGCGCCGTGGCATCGGTGACCTGGGTCGGCACCTGGGTATTACTGCGCTTGGCGACCAACGCGAACGCCAGTCCCCCGGTGAAGGCCGCCACGAATCCGCTGGCCTGGAGTCGTTCCCCAATCTCAAAGCAACTCAACGCCATCGCCAGTGTGGCCAACTGCGCCCAGGTGTCACTCATCCATTGCCGACGGTACGACCACGCAATCATCGCACCGCCGAGCAGACCGACCACCACACCGATGATCAGCGAGAGGACCTCGGTGCGAAAGATGAACCACTCCCAGTGACTCGGACGGGGATCAGTGCGCGCCGACGCCAATGCCAGCGCCGCAAGCAGTGCGGCCAGGGCGAATCCGTCGTAGAAGCCACTCTCGACCGAAAGTGATCGCCGCACCCGCTCGGGGATCCGGGAATCCTCGATCAGCGCGTCGATCAGGGCCACTTCGGTGGGTGCGACGATCGCCGCCAGGCAGACGGCCTCCCACCATGGCAACACCGGCAGCAACACGGCTGCGGTCACAGCCCCCAGGAGCAGGGTGAGCGGGATTCCAACGACGAGAAGCCGAAAGGTGACACGACCGCGCTGGAGCATGATGCGGGGGTCGAGTTTGGCCGCCTGGTCGAACAGGATGACGGTCAGGGCCAGTTGTGCGAGCAGGGTGTAGCCCTCGGTTCCCGGACCGGCATCGAGCAGTTGGAGGCCGAACGGTCCCAATGCCATACCAAGGGTCAGGAAGATCAATGCCGGAGCGATATACGACCGCTTGACCAGACCCGACATCGCGGCATAGCCAATCACCAGCAGGGTCAGGACGAGAGAGGTGTTGTTGTGCAAGGGATTCGGCTCGGACTCGACGCTGCGTCTGAACTAAACGCCGTTGGTGGGACCGCCGGAATTGGCACCCGGTATGTCGGTGATCGGGAAGTTCGGCATCGGGGCCGGCGATGGTGTGGCCGGTAGCGTCGGGATCTCAACAGCGGGGATGTCGTGCAGCAGATTGGTCGGCGGTCCGTTTTCGCGACCTCCGTAGACACTGCCCGGGGCCCGGTCGCCGAGCAGTTGGCTGACCGTTACCAGGTGATAGCCGTTGGCCTTCAGCACCGGAATGAACTGATCCACCAGATCGACGGTGGACGAATAGGTGTCATGAAACAGCACCACCGAACCGGGCTTGATCTGTGTCATCAGCATGTCCCGGGTGGCGGCGATGTTGGAGTCGTTGATCCAGTCGAACGGGATCACATCCCAGAGGATTCCGGCCTGACCGTATCCTGCGGCGGCGGAGTTGACCACGTCGTTGGTCAGTCCGCCGGGCGGACGCCACAGGGTGGGGGTCTGCCCGGTAGCAGCGGTGATCGCATCATTGGCCTTGGTGAATTGCGCCGGGATTTCGGCCACCGGGATGGTCGTCATATTGGGGTGTTCCCAGGTGTGATTGCCGATCTCCATTCCGGCTTCGGCCACTCGTTTGGCGCCGGCGGGATTGGCAGCCACCTTGTTGCCGATCATGAAGAAGGTGGCTTTGGCGTCAGCGTCGTTGAGAACCTTCAGTAACCGGTCGGTAAACGGGGTCGGACCGTCATCGAAAGTCAATGCGACGCACTTGTCCACAGTGCAGTCCACCGGCTTTGCCTCGGCGGTATCGGCCGACTCGGCGCAACCGACGAGTACCAGGGCAACAAGACCCGGGGTGAGCAGTCGGCGCAGCACGTGCTGAGTTTACCCGGGGAGTCACGGCAGTGCGTCGGGGCTGATCTCCTCGAGCATCTCGGTGACCAGGGCCGCGATCGGCGATCGTTCACTGCGCATCAAGGTGATATGGCCGAACAACGGGTGGCCCTTGAGCTTTTCGATGACTGCGGCCACCCCGTCGTGGCGGCCGACGCGCAGGTTGTCACGCTGAGCGACATCGTGGGTGAGCACCACGCGCGAACCTGCACCCAATCGGGACAACACGGTCAGCAGCACGTTGCGCTCCAGCGACTGCGCCTCATCAACGATCACGAACGAGTCGTGCAGCGAGCGCCCCCGGATGTGCGTCAGCGGCAACACCTCGAGCATTCCGCGGGAAAGCACTTCCTCAAGCACAGCCGGGCTGGCGAGTCCTTCGAGGGTGTCGAAGACGGCTTGAGCCCAGGGGCCCATTTTCTCGCTCTCGCTGCCGGGCAGGTAGCCCAACTCCTGGCCGCCCACGGCGTAGAGCGGACGGAACACCACAACCTTGCGTTGGGTTCGGCGTTCGAGAACCGCTTCCAGACCAGCACACAATGCCAGTGCCGACTTCCCGGTACCGGCCTTACCTCCGAGGGAGACGATGCCAACAGACTCGTCAAGCAACAGATCCAGCGCGACCCGCTGTTCGGCGGAGCGGCCACGCAGTCCGAACACCTCGCGGTCACCGCGTACAAGTTGGACGCGCTTATCGGCATTGACTCTGCCCAGGGCGTGCGAGGTACCACCGAGCAGTCGAACTCCGGTGTGGCAGGGCAGGTTTCGCGCGTCAGCGATTTCGATCTCGCCCTCGGCGAAGAGGGTATCGATCTCCTCGGCCGATACGTCGAGTTCGTTCATGCCGGTCCAGCCGGAGGTGATCACATCCTGAGCGTGGTACTCGTCGGCCGGCAGGCCCACGGCACCGGCTTTGACCCGGAGTGGGATGTCCTTACTGACCAACGTGACTCGTTTACCCTCGGCAGCGAGGTTGGCCGCACAGGTCAGAATCCGGGCATCATTGGTATCGGTCCGGAAGCCGGCAGGAAGAACCGTCGGGTCGCTGTGGTTGAGCTCGACGTGCAGGGTGCCACCCTGGGTACCGATCGGCAGCGGTTGGTCGAGACGACCGTGTTCCAGTCGCAGATCATCAAAGAGTCTCAACGCCTGACGCGCGAACCAACCCAGCTCGTGATGGTGCCGCTTGGCTTCCAGTTCGCTGATCACCACCAGCGGAACGACCACCTCATGTTCGGCGAACCGCGTACACGCCCAGGGGTCGGATAACAGGACTGAAGTGTCGAGCACATACGTCCTGGTGGGCGGGTGCGGATCGGTCACAGGCGCTCCTCTGGACTCACTGGCCATCGAAGCCGACGCTACCCCGGTGCGCGCTTGCGGGGATGTGCGGCGCGCCGCCTGAGGGTTACGCGCGAACGAATTTCTTGAGCTGGGGATCCCCGCCCAGACCCCAGGCGACAATGCGGTCTGAAGCCACTTTCAGTGCCGCATCCCGGTCGAAGATTCCGGCCTCAGCGATGACGCGCAGCTTGTCGGTGTACTCAAGAATATCGCCGCCGACGACGCCGAGTCCGGCCGAACGGCGCACGATGGCCCCGATCGTTTGGTCGGGGTAGCGCTGGAGGCAGTGCGCGACCAGATTGTGGAAGAACTCCTCATGACGTTCCTCGTCGGTGGCGATCCGTCCGACCAGTCTCTTGAGAACCGGCTCGGTGATCTTGGCCTCAAGGTTGCGCATGTACACCGCGTGAGCCCGCTCATACAGGGCCATGAACACCAACGTCTCGATCTGGGTATAACTGTCGGCGCGGTAGCCGCGCATCACGTGGGCCACCCGGACCTCTTCGTCGGCGGTGGGGTCGAAGTTGCGGGTCACCACCAGGTACTCGCGAATCGCAATGGCGTGCAAATTCTCCTCGGCGGTCCAGCGGCCCAGCCAACGGCCCCACTTGTCCTCCAGGATGAAGTGCTCGACCAGTTCGCGGTGGTAACCGGCGAGGTTGTCCTTGGTGATGAGCATGATCTCGAGGGCATCGACGACGTCACGCGGCAGGGTGACCTGCGACGGATCCCAGTCCTGACCGCCCAGGAAGGCGAAGTTCTCGCCCTGGTCGAAGGGGACGTAATCGTGGGCGTACCACTCGTCCGCAGTCGCCAGGTAGCGCGTCAGATTCTCGGCGACTACCGGCTCCAATTCGAGGGTCAGAGCGCTCGCGACAGGTTTATGTGTCATGCGGTAACTGTAACCGATATTAACGGCTGTCTAAAAGTCCGGCGGACCCGGGCGTTTCGCTTCTACAGCGTCAGACCCGGGTATAGCGGGTTGGCCGCGAGCAGTTCGGCGGAGGCGGCGCGCACCCAGTCTGCGGTGCTGTCCACCAGGGTGTACTTGGCCTTCGAGGTGCCGTCGGGCTGGGTGTTGGAGAGCACCTCGACGACCAACTCGGCGACCCGGTCGAACTCTGCGGGCCCGAAGCCCCGAGTCGTCAGGGCCGAGGTTCCGAAGCGGATTCCGCTGGTGTACCAGGCGCCATTGGGATCGGCGGGAACGGAGTTGCGGTTGGTGACGATGCCGGAATCGAGCAGAGCGGACTCGGCCTGCCGGCCCGTGAGGCCGAATGACTGCACATCAAGCAGCACGATGTGGTTATCGGTGCCATCGGTGACCAGACGCGCGCCGCGCCGCATCAACCCGTCGGCGAAGGACTTGGCGTTGTCGGCCACCCGCTGTGCATAGGCCCGGAAGGACGGTTGGCGGGCTTCGGCGAAGGCGACCGCCTTGGCGGCGATGACATGCGACATCGGTCCGCCGAGCACCATCGGGCAGCCCTTGTCCACGGCATCGGAGTACTCGGCGGTGGCCAGCACCAGTCCGCCACGCGGACCGCGCAGCGACTTATGCGTGGTGGTGGTGACGACGTGAGCATGCGGAACCGGGTCCTCGTCACCGGTGAACACCTTGCCGGCCACCAGACCGGAGAAGTGCGCCATGTCGACCATGAGCGTGGCGCCCACCTCATCGGCGATCTCGCGCATCGTGGCGAAGTTCACCCGCCGCGGGTACGCCGAGTACCCGGCCACCAGGATCAACGGCTTGAACTCCCGGACGGAAGCGGCGACGGCGTCGTAGTCGATCAACCCGGTCGTCGGGTCGGTGCCATAACTGCGCTGGTGAAACATCTTGCCCGAGATGTTGGGGCGGAAGCCGTGGGTGAGATG
>CALQLM010000025.1 GCA_943331415.1 Bifidobacterium breve | reverse complement strand
TCGCCGGGCAGGCCGGAACCGATGCCGCACGGATCTCGGTGTACGCCCTCGGGGAGGGCACGATCCATGCGATGTCGCTGGCCGGCGACACCTCGCCCGGTGCCCCGCGAATCCATTCGCTGGCTCTGCTGCAACCACTGTCCGCGCGCTACCTCGACATGATCACCGGCCGGGTGCGCGCCGATGTCACGGCGGCGGTACAAGCCGGCAACACGACCCAGCAGCAAGCCGATGCCGTGCTTGCCGCCTGGCTGGCCGCGGTCCAGCAGGCCCGCACCACCGGCACGGTGCCGGCCGGACTGCCCGACGGGCTGAGCGCGATCCTGGCTCCCGGCAATGTCAAAGTCGTCGTCGAATCCGATGCGATCGACCCCGTCGCACTAGCCGGGCGCATCCCCGCGGGCACGCCGGTTCTGCTCACCTGCTCAGACTCCGATGCCCAGGCCGGTTGCGCCGACATCGCACCGTTGGCAGGCGCACTGGCACACACCGACCTGCAACTGGTTAAACTTTCCGGGGTCAATCACGTGCTGCGCGATGACCCCAGCGACAGCGTCGCCAACTATGCGAGCAAAGACCCGCTGTCACCCCAACTCACCACCGCGCTCGACCAGTTCGTCACCAAGTAGCCGCCCGGGCTAATCCCAAGGAGTCACCGTGGCCATCTCAGTTCGCGCGCCCACGGCGGTGATTGTTGATGAATTCCGGTGTGGGGAAAGCTCACCGGTCAGCGGGTCGGGCTCAGTGAGAGTGTCGCTGTCCTCGCCTAGCGTGACGCCATGACCGAAGACAGGATGCTGGCCCGCATCGCCGCCCTACTGCGCCAGGCTGAAGGCACCGATAACGCCCATGAGGCCGAGGCCTTCATGGCCGCGGCCCAACGCCTGGCGACCATGACGTCCATCGATCTCGCGGTGGCACGCGCGCACGCGGCCTCCCGCACGGCCGCCCAGGTTCCGACCCAGCGGACGATCACCATCGGCGAGCCGGGCAGTCGCGGTTTGCGCACCTACGTCCAATTGTTCGCCGCGATCGCCGCCGCCAACGATGTCCGCTGCGATGTGGCATCGAACTCGACGTTCGTCTACGCCTACGGCTTCAGCGAGGATATCGACGCCAGCCACGCGCTGTACGCCAGCCTGGTGGTCCAGATGGTGCGCTCCTGCGACGCCTATCTGGCCACGGGTGCGCATCGGCCGACGCCCACCATCACCGCCCGCCTCAACTTCCAACTCGCATTCGGCACCCGGATCGGTTCTCGGCTCTCCGATGCGCGTGATGAGGCCAAGCGGGAGGCGACCGCGTCCCGTACGGCGGCGCCGGGGACTGCGATCGCGTTGCGTAACAAGGAAGTCGAGCTGCGTGATCATTACCGCAGCGAGTCCCAGGCGCGCGGCACCTGGCGGGCCACCAGCGCCTCGGCGGGATACTCCTCCGCCGCGCGGCGCGCCGGTGACCGGGCCGGCCGGCAGGCGCGCCTGGGCTCAAGTCCCGAATTGCCGGGGGCGCGGACCCGGCTGCCACGGTGAGCGTCCGGGACAACCAACGCTCTCGGGTCTATGCGGCCGAGCAGTTCGTCCGCACCCTCTTCGACCGCGCTGCCGAACACAGTTCGCGCGCCATTGACTTCTTCGGCGATCCGATCACGCTGCCGCCGGAGGCACGGTTCGCATCGATCGAATCGGTGCAGCGCTATGTCGATTCGGTACTGGCGCTGCCCGCCGTCACAGCGCACTGGCCGCAGAGTTCATCGATCGCTGTCCGGTCCAGGCGTGCTGCGACGGCCGCTCATTACGAAAACCATGACGGCACAGCCGTTATCGCCGTTCCCGAGCGCGGCGCAGCCGGCTGGGCGATGCGAGAACTGGTGGTGCTGCACGAGGTGGCTCATCATCTGACGGCGGGTGCGTGCCCTGCGCACGGGCCGCACTTCGTCGCCACCTTCTGTGAATTGACCGCGTCGGTGATGGGTCCGGAGGTGGGGCATGTACTGCGCGTGGTCTACAACAAAGAGGGGGTCCGATGAGCACAGATTCGATGAGTACAGACGAGTCGATCGGTCCGAAACAGTGGCTGCCCGTCGACGCGCTGCTGGACGCACTGCTCCTCGGTCCGGATGACGCACTGAGCGCGGCGCTCACCGATTCCGCCGTCGCGGGCCTGCCCGCCATCGAGGTATCGGCGCAGAGCGCCCGGTTTCTCTACCTGCTGACCCGGATCATCGGTGCGCGCCGGGTCCTCGAGATCGGCACCCTCGGCGGCTACAGCACCATCTGCCTGGCCCGCGGCGTGGGCGAGCAGGGCAGTGTCGTGACACTGGAATATCGCGCGGATCATGCTGAGATCGCACGGGCGAATCTGCACCGGGCCGGCGTTGCCGACCGGGTTGAGATCGTCGTCGGCGCGGCACTGGACACCCTGCCCGGGCTGAGCGGCGATTTCGACCTCGTGTTCATCGACGCCGACAAGGAGAACAACACCGCCTATGTCCGGGCCGCGCTTGCTCTGGCTCACCCCGGAACCGTGATCGTGGTGGACAACGCCGTACGCGCGGGCCGCATCCTGGATCCGGCGGTCGACGACCACCAAGGCAGTGCGGTGCGCGAGATGCTGGAGATGATGGGCGCTGAACCGCGGCTGGAGTCGGCCGCGATTCAGACCGTCGGCAGCAAGGGTTGGGACGGTTTCGTCATCGCCCGGGTGACAGAGCCCGGCACCGGTTAGTCGCGCCTCAGCCCGCCGCCGCGACCTCCACCGGCACCGCATTGAGCACTGCGTTACCGGACAGCGGATCCATCAGCGAATCGTCGAAGAGACTGTTGACGTTGACGCCGGGGTGGTCCGCGGCCACCGACATCCGGGTGCCCGGCTCGGTGTGGCCCCAGCCGTGCGGCAGTGACACCACACCCGGCCGGATGGCGTCGGTGATCTCGACCGGCACCTCGAGCTTGCCGCCCGGCCCGGTCACCACGGCAAGATCGGTCACGCCCAGCCGGGCGGCGTCATCGGGATGGATCTGCAATGTGCAGAGGTTGGTACCACCGGATAGTGCCGGCAGGTTGTGCAACCAGCTGTTGTTGGAGCGCAGATGCCGACGTCCGATGAGCAGGAAACCGTCGTCGTTGTTGCCGAGCGAGGCGTGCAGCCGTGGGATATCTGCCAGGATCGGCTCGGGCGCCAATTCGACCATGCCAGAAGGAGTTCGGAGGATCTCGGGAATTCGCGGTGTCAGCGGACCGAGGTCGATACCGTGCGGGTTGTCCTTGAGTCGCTGCAGATTCAGACCATCGGGGTTGGCACCGAACGCGTCACCGAACTGGCCCAACCGCAGCATCATGTCCAGCTGTCGTTCGTAACCGGGACCGTCCGCCAGCATTGCGGTGAGCTCCTCGACCGATCGGCCTGCGACCGGTGAGTCCGGATCGGCGACCTCCTTGCCCAACCTCCCCGCGATCATCTGATCGTCGACCAGGGCGGGATCGGCATCCGGACCCAAACCGCGTGCGATCAACGCCAACCGGGACAGGATCTCGCATTCGTCGGGTCGATCATCGGCCAGGGGCACGGCAGGCGGCGAGTAGCGGGCGTTGTTGCGCACCGCTGCGGCGGCGAACGCCACATCGAAATGACCGACGCGCGACGGCGGTGGCGGCGGCAGGATCACGTCGGCATGCCGGGTGGTCTCGTTGAGGTAGGGATCCACCGACAGCATGAAATCGACGGTGTCGAGGGCATCGGCCAGACGTGGGCCGTCCGGCGCTGAGAGCACCGGATTGCCGGCCAGGGTGATCATCGCGCGGATCTGACCCTCGCCGGGTGTCTCGATCTCCTCGGGCAGTGCGACCGTGGGCAGCTCGGACAGCGCCTCCGGATAGCTGGAGACGCGGCTGTTCCAGCGCCCTGTCGTGAACCCGCGGCCGGGACGGGCGGGCCGGGGTGCAGCAGCCACGGATGAACTGGCGAACATCACTCCGCCGGCGCGGTCGAGGTTGCCGGTCAGGACGTTGATGACATCGACCAACCATGTGGTGATCGTGCCGAACTCGACGGTCGACGTACCCATGCGCCCGTACACCGCCGCGGTCGGTGCCGCCGCGATCTCGCGGGCCAGGGTCCGGATCTCGTCTTCGCTCACCCCGCAGTGCTCGGCAACCGCCGCCGGCGGGAAGTCGGCGGCCGCGGCCCGAACCTGCTCCACTCCGACGACATGATCGGCCATCGGACCGAGGTCGACGAGGTCCTCGTCGAAGAGCACATTGACGACGGCAAAAAGCAGCGCGCCGTCGGTGCCGGGCCGCGGTGCGATATGCCGGTCGGCCATCTCCGCGGTGCGGGTCCGGTTCGGATCCAGCACGACCAGTCGGCCGCCGCGCTTGCGGATAGCTTTGAGCTTTCCGCCGAAATCAGCTGCGGTGGCAAGACTTCCGTTGGATACCAACGGATTTCCACCGATGATCACGAGATAGTCGGTCCGATCGAGATCGGGAATCGTGAACGGCACCGGAGCGCCGTACATGTACCCGCACGCCACATGCTTGGGCATCTGGTCCAGGGTGCTGGCGGAGAAGATATTGCGGGTGCCCAGGGAGCGGACGACGGTCGGCACGTAGAACGCGCCCGCGATGGTGTGGGCGTTCGGGTTACCCAGGTAGATGCCGACCGATCCGCCGCCGGTGGCGGCGACGACCCGACCCAGGCCCTCGGCGGCGGCGGCGAACGCCTCGTCCCAACTGGTCTCGACGAGTTCGCCGTCGCGGCGGACCAGTGGCTTCTGCAACCGGTCCGGGTCGTTATCGAGTTCAGCGAGGCTGGCACCTTTGGGACAGATGTACCCGTGACTGAAAACATCGTCGCGGTCGCCTCGCGCGGCGGTGACTTTGTCGTCCTCGATGGTGAGGACCATTCCGCAGGTGGCTTCGCACAGCGGACAGATTCGTAATGCGGTTCTGCTCACCCGAGTCACTGTGCGCTTGTGCCGCTGCCGTGGCAAGAAGCAGAACCGGAGCCGATCGGCGAGTTGTTTGCTATTGTCGCGTTGATTTGCGGAAATCACTAAGGGGAGTTTTAGAGTGATCACCACTAACGTTGCTCGCAGGATAGTGGGTGCCGTCGCGGTGACGGCGAGTGCGATGGTGGCGGGGCTGACGGCACCGGCCGCAGAAGCCGACGTAGCATTCGACGCGGTCGCGACGGGGCCACTGTTCCGCGTCGCCCAGGCACTCGGCGTCACCACCATCGACATCCCCGACGTCGATGTGCTCGGCACCATCACCATCAACCTGGACTACGCGCTGCCGTTCCCGACGGTCCTCGCCGACGATGTCAACGCGGTCCCGTTCGGCGGTTTCACGCCCGTGATTTCGACCTTCAAGCGCCAGCCCGGTGGCACGCTGGGTGCCGCCATCCTGGGCGGGTCCGGCCTGGGTGCCTATCAAGCCGGAATCGCGTACGAGGCGCTGCTGGCCAGCGCTGCCGGGAACACACCGGCCGGGTACACCCCACTGGTGCCGAGTGGGAAGGTCAACTCGCTGACCGGGGAGCCGTGCACCTCGGGCCTCTCCTGCGTGCAGGGCATCAACGTGACCAACCTTGCGGTGGCGCAGGTGAACAATCCGGGTACGCCCAACGGTGGCCTCTACGCCCGGTTCGCCCCGATCCTGAATCTGTTCGGCATTGAAGCCGTGAGCCAGGGCGGGGCGTCGGCATCGAGCACCGGGATCGCACTGAACGCCGCGACGGTCGGGTTGGCGCTCGGATACAACCTGATGTCGGACTTCCCGGTGACGCTGAATCCGTTCTCGCTGACCAATTCCCTTCTGGCGACGGTACTTCCGACCAATCTGATTGGCGGGGCCACTCTCGCGGGCACGTCGGAAGACGTCATCTACGCCAAGCTCGGCGCCCTGGCCGCGCTGAACCTGCCCAGCACCACCTACGGCACGCTGGCACCCACCGATCTGCCGTTGCTGGAGCCGTTGCGCCTGCCGGCCCGCCTGGTCAACGCCGCATTCCAGGCGCTTGGTGTTCCGATCACCGTTCCCACCCTGCTGGCCGATGCGCTACAACCCGCGGCGGAGATATTGGTCAATGTCGGCTACACCGACGTGCAGACACCCAGCGAAGGCGGCACCTATAACCGGACCTACGACCAGTCCGGCACCTACACGCCGTACCTGTCGGTCAACCCGCTGACACCGGCGGAATGGGCACAGGTGCCCGGGGATGTCGTCCGGGCGCTCATCAACGGTTTCGTACCGGGGGTGGGTGGGTCCGTCGGTTCGGCTAAGACACCCAAGGTTCGCACCGGTGGATCTCGGCGAGCGGCCAGCCAGGCCAAGGAGACACCCGCGCCCAAGCGGGCCGCCGCCGCCAGGTCCGCCAGGGGTGCAGCGGTCTAGTCGCAGACCGCGCCCTGGGCCGCCGAGCCGACCAGTTTGCCGTACTTGGCCAGTACGCCCCGGGTGTAACGAGGCGGCGGCGGGGTGAATCCGGCTCGGCGCGAATCGAATTCGGCGGGTTCGACGAGGATGTCGAGAGTCTTGTTCGCCACGTCGAGGCGAATGCGGTCTCCATCGGAGACGAAAGCGATCGGTCCGGCGTCGACGGCCTCGGGCGCCACGTGGCCCACGCACAACCCGGTGGTGCCACCGGAGAATCGGCCGTCGGTCAGTAGCAGTACATCCTTGCCGAGACCGGCGCCCTTGATCGCGCCGGTGATGGCCAGCATCTCGCGCATACCCGGTCCACCCTTGGGGCCTTCGTAACGGATGACCACCACGTCGCCGGCGGTGATGGTGCCGTCCTCGAGGGCATCCATGGCCGCGCGCTCTCCGTCGAAAACCCTTGCTGTGCCTTCGAACACGTCTGAATCGAACCCGGCGGACTTGACCACCGCGCCTTCGGGAGCCAGAGATCCGTGCAGGATGGTGATCCCGCCGGTGGGGTGGATCGGATTGGACAGCGCCCGAAGAACTTTGCCATCGGGATCCGGCGGGTTGATGTGCGAGAGATTCTCCGCCATGGTCTTTCCGGTCACCGTCAGGCAGTCGCCGTGCAGGAGTCCGGCGTCCAGTAAAGCCTTCATCACGACCGGCACACCGCCGATGCGGTCGACGTCATTCATCACATGGCTGCCGAATGGTTTGACATCGGCCAGGTGTGGGACCTTCTCGCCGATCCGGTTGAAGTCGGCCAGCGACAGTTCGACCTCGGCCTCATGAGCGATGGCCAGCAGATGCAGCACGGCGTTGGTGGACCCGCCGAACGCCATCACCACCGCGATAGCGTTCTCGAACGCCTCCTTGGTGAGGATGTCGCGGGTGGTGATACCGCGGCGCAGTAACTCGACAACAGCGTTTCCACTCTGCCGCGCAAATCCGTCACGCCGACGGTCGGTGGCTGGCGGGGCGGCACTTCCGGGCAGCGAAAGCCCCAGGGCCTCACCCGCGCTGGCCATGGTGTTGGCGGTGTACATGCCGCCGCAGGCACCCTCGCCCGGACAGATCGCCCGCTCGATTGCATCGACGTCCTCGCGGGACATCAGACCGCGCGCGCAGGCACCGACGGCCTCGAACGCGTCGATGATGGTGACCTCGCGCTCGCTGCCGTCGGACATCTTGGCCCAGCCCGGCAGGATCGAACCCGCGTAGATGAACACCGCGGCCAGATCCAGTCGCGCAGCGGCCATCATCATGCCCGGCAGCGATTTGTCGCATCCGGCCAGCATCACCATGGCGTCCATACGCTCGGCTTGCATCACGGTCTCGACGCTGTCGGCGATGATCTCCCGCGATACCAGCGAGAAGTGCATACCCTCATGCCCCATCGCGATGCCGTCCGAGACCGAGATGGTGCCGAACTTCATCGGGAAACCGCCGGCCTCGAACACGCCCTCCTTGGCGGCGTTCGACAGCCGGTCCAGCGAGAGGTTGCAGGGAGTGATCTCATTCCATGACGAGGCCACACCGATCTGAGGTTTGGCGAAGTCCTCATCGCCCATTCCGACCGCCCGGAGCATGCCGCGAGCGGCCGACTTCTCCAGGCCGTCGGTGACGTCTCTACTGCGGGGCTTGATGTCAGGAGTTTCACTCACCGGACAAGTATGACCTGCTCGGGGTGGCCGCCAAAATCGTCGCGAAATACCCCCATGGGGTATGCGGTACAGTGGTGGCATGACTTCAGCCCGCACCCAAGTTCTTGCCGTCGTGGCCGCGTTCGCCACTGCCCTCGCCGTCTCGTCCTGCGGC
>CALQLM010000024.1 GCA_943331415.1 Bifidobacterium breve | reverse complement strand
TGCTGCAGACCCTCGCCGATGAACTCGGCATCGACCTCGGGTTCCGCACCGCCGCGGAGGCCCGCGAGGAGATGATCGGGCTGGGCAGCTGGGAAGGCCCCCGGCCGAGCACACCCACCACCGATGCGCACTCCGCGGTCGCCCTGGAACCCGGCGAGGCCGTGCTGGCGGGCTGGCGGATGCTGTTGGACTCCGGCCGGTTACAGGACGGCGAACCGCACCTGGCCGGCACTGCCCGACCGACGGTGGCGCGACTGTCCTCGTCGACCGCGGCGGGCATCGGCGCGGTCGACGGTCAGCCGGTGACCGTCGCCACCGGACGCGGATCGGTGACGGTGCCACTGGCGGTCACCGCGATGCCCGACGGCGTGGTGTGGCTGCCGCTGAACTCACCGGGCAGCGCTGTGCACAGCCAACTCGGCGTCACCACCGGAGCGGTCGTGCACATCACGACGGGAGGCGCACGATGAAGACGTACCCGGATCCGGCCGTATTCGGCCACGACCCGTGGTGGCTGATTCTGGTGAAGGCGGTCGCGGTCTTCGCCTTCCTGCTACTGACCACCCTGGTGGCCATCCTGGTCGAGCGCAAACTGCTGGGTCGTATGCAGATGCGGTACGGCCCCAACCGGGTCGGCCCGTTCGGATTGCTGCAATCGCTGGCCGACGGCGTCAAACTCGCGCTCAAGGAAGGCCTGACACCCGCCGGCGTCGACAAGCCGATTTACCTTCTGGCACCGATCATCTCGGTGATCCCGGCGATCATGGCCTTCGCCGTGATCCCGTTGGGTCCGGTGGTGTCGGTATTCGGCCATGAGACACCGCTGCAACTGACCGACCTGCCGGTGGCCGTGCTTTATGTTCTGGCCGTCACGTCGATCGGGGTGTACGGCATCGTGTTGGCCGGTTGGTCATCCGGTTCCACCTATCCCCTGCTCGGTGGCCTGCGCTCGAGCGCTCAGGTGATCTCCTATGAGATTGCGATGGCCCTGTGCTTCGCCGCGGTGTTCATCTACTCCGGCACCATGTCCACCTCCGGGATCGTCGACGTCCAGGCCGAAACCTGGTACGTCTTCCTGCTGTTGCCGTCCTTCGTCGTCTACGTGACCTCGATGGTGGGTGAGACCAACCGGGCGCCCTTCGATCTGCCCGAGGCCGAAGGTGAGTTGGTGGGCGGCTTCCACACCGAGTATTCGTCGCTGAAGTTCGCGATGTTCATGCTCGCCGAGTACGTCAACATGGTCACGGTGTCAGCGCTGGCCAGCACCCTGTTCCTGGGCGGCTGGCGTGCGCCGTGGCCGATCAGCATGATCGACGGCGCCAACACCGGGTGGTGGCCGCTGCTGTGGTTCGTCATCAAGGTGTGGACGTTCCTGTTCGTCTTCATGTGGCTGCGCGCCACCTTGCCCCGCCTCCGTTACGACCAGTTCATGGCACTGGGCTGGAAACTGCTGATCCCGGTATCGCTGGTCTGGATCCTCGTTGTTGCGGTACTGCGTAACGCGCACCTGGACGGCATCCTGCCCAACCTGATCGCCGCGGCGATTCTGCTGGCTGTGGTGTCCGCACTGGTGACGTTGCGCGCCAAACGTATTCGGCGCAATGTCGCACCGGACCCACCGCCGGTCGCAGGATCGTTCCCGGTGCCGCCGATGCCGACCAAGGAGGCTGCTCGTGCCTAGGCGTATGCCCAAGTTCATCGAGGCCATCGCCGGCTTCGGCGTCACATTCGGAACCATGTTCAAAAAGCCGATCACTGATGAGTACCCGGAGAAGCCGGGTCCGACCTCACCGCGCTACCACGGCCGCCACCAACTCAACCGCTATCCGGACGGTCTGGAGAAGTGCATCGGTTGCGAACTGTGCGCCTGGGCCTGCCCGGCCGATGCCATTTATGTCGAAGGTGCGGACAACACGTCCGAAGAGCGCTTCTCCCCCGGCGAACGATACGGACGGGTCTACCAGATCAACTACCTGCGCTGTATCGGTTGCGGATTGTGCATCGAGGCATGTCCCACCCGGGCGCTGACGATGACCAACATCTACGAAATGGCCGATGACAACCGTCAGGACCTGATCTTCGGCAAGGACAAACTGCTGGCACCGCTGCAACCCGGAATGGAGCAGCCGCCGCACCCGATGGCGCCTGGGACGACCGACGAGGACTACTACCTCGGTCGGGTCACCGGCACAGACCGGGAGGTGACGCGGTGAATCCGGACATCACACTGCTGGCCGCCGAAACCATACTGCGGACCTCCACCGCAGAAGCCGTCTCGTTCTGGGTGTTCGGTGCGATCGCGGTGGCCGGCGCCATCGGCGTGGTCGCCGCACCCAAGGCTGTGTACGCGGCGATGTTCCTGGCGACCACCATGATCTCGCTGGCGGCCATCTACATGGCACAGGATGCGCCATTCCTCGGCGTGGTCCAGATCGTGGTCTACACCGGCGCCGTCATGATGCTCTTCCTGTTCGTGTTGATGCTCATCGGTGTCGACTCGGCCCAGTCACTGGTGGAAACCATTCGCGGACAACGGTTCGCGGCGATCGCCGCCGGCGTGGGGTTCGGCCTGCTCCTGGCTGCCGGAGTCGGCACCATGACCACATCGGGCTTCACCGGCCTGACCCAGGCGAACGCCGGCGGCAATGTCGAGGGTCTGGCCGATCTGATCTTCGCCCGTTACCTGTGGGCATTTGAACTGACCAGCGCGCTGCTGATCACCGCGGCCCTGGGGGCGATGGTGCTGGCACACCGCGAACGCTTCCAGCCCCGCAGGACCCAGCGCGAGTTGGCCGTCGAGCGGTTCCGCGACGGCAGCCGTGCGACCCCGCTGCCCAACCCAGGTGTCTTCGCACGCCATAACGCCGTCGACACCATGGCGCGGTTGCCCGACGGTTCCGACGAGGAGTCCTCAGTCAGTGCCACCCTGCGAGGCGGCCGATGAACCCGGAGAACTACCTCTACCTCTCAGCGCTGTTGTTCACCATCGGTGCGACCGGAGTCCTTCTGCGACGCAACGCCATCGTCATGTTCATGTGCGTGGAGTTGATGCTCAACGCCGGCAATCTCGCGTTCGTCACCTTCGCCCGCCAACACGGATCGCTGGAAGGCCAATCGGTGGCCTTCTTCACCATGGTGGTGGCCGCCTGCGAAGTCGTCGTCGGTCTGGCCATCATCGTGACCATCTTCCGCACCCGTCGCAATGCCGACGTGGACGAGTCCCACCTGCTGCGGCACTGAAATGACGACACAGATATGACGACAGTGCTCTGGCTCATCGTCGCGTTGCCCCTGGCCGGGGCCGCGGTCCTGCTGCTGGGCAGACACGCCACCGATGCGTGGGGGCACCTGCTCGGCTGCGCGACCGTCATCGGCTCGTTCGGCTGCGGGATAGCCCTTTTCGCGCATCTGCTCGGCCAACCCGCCGAAGACCGATCAGTTCGGCAGGTGTTGTTCTCCTGGGTATCGGTGGGTTCGCTCAACGTGGACTTCGGCTTAAGCGTCGATGCCCTGTCGATCTGTTTCGTCTTGCTGATCACCGGTGTCGGTGCGCTCATCCACATCTATTCGATCGGCTACATGGCCCACGATCCGGACCGCCGCCGATTTTTCGGCTATCTCAACCTGTTCGTCGCCGCCATGTTGCTGCTGGTGGTGGCCGACAACTTTCTCGTCCTCTACCTCGGTTGGGAGGGCGTCGGGCTGGCGTCCTATCTGCTGATCGGATTCTGGTCCTACAAACCCAGCGCGGGAGCCGCAGCCAAGAAGGCCTTCATCGTCAACCGGGTCGGCGACGTCGGCCTGGCGATCGCGGTCATGATCATGTTCGCCACAGTCGGGTCGCTGGACTTCGGCACGGTGTTCGACGCCGCACCGCAGATGAGCGGCGACACCCTCAACGCCATCGGCCTGATGCTGCTACTGGGCGCCTGCGCCAAGAGCGCGCAGGTGCCGCTGCAGTCCTGGCTCGGTGACGCCATGGAAGGCCCCACCCCGGTCTCGGCGCTGATCCACGCCGCGACCATGGTGACCGCCGGGGTGTATCTGATCGTGCGAGCAGGTCCGATATTCAATCTCGCACCGACCGCCCAGACAGCGGTGACGATCGTCGGCGCCGTCACTCTGCTGTTCGGCGCGATCATCGGCTGCGCCAAGGACGACATCAAAAAAGCCCTGGCGGCCTCGACCATGAGCCAGATCGGATACATGGTGCTCGCCGCCGGACTCGGTCCGGCCGGCTACGCGGTGGCGATCCTGCATCTGCTCACCCACGGATTCTTCAAGGCCGGATTGTTCCTCGGAGCGGGCTCGGTGATGCACGCCACCAATGACGAGACCGATATGCGCCGCTTCGGTGGACTGCGCACGCTGCTGCCGATCACCTTCGTCACCTTCGGACTCGGCTATCTCGCCATCATCGGCGTGCCGCCGTTCGCCGGCTTCTTCTCCAAGGACGCGATCATCGAAACCGCCTTCGCCGCAGGTGGAATCAAGGGCATCCTGCTCGGCGGGGCCACCCTGCTCGGCGCGGCGATCACCGCCTTCTACATGACCCGGGTGATGCTGCTGACCTTCTTCGGCCAGCCCCGCTGGAACCCCGATACCCATCCGCACGAGTCGCCCGCGGTGATGACCGCGCCCATGGTCGTGCTCGCGCTCGGCTCGATCGGTGCCGGTGCGGTTCTGTCAATCGGGCACCGGCTGCAGAACTGGCTGGAACCCGTCGTCGGCCACCACGAAGCCGAAGGCGCCGCTCCGGCGTGGATCATCACGACCGCAGCCCTGCTCGCCGTGGCGTTCGGCATCGTGATCGCCTACCGCCAGTACGCCACCCGTCCGGTGCTGCGCATCGCCCCGCAGGATGTATCGGCGCTGACCATCGCTGCCCGCAGCGACCTCTACGGTGACGCGTTCAATGAGGCGGTCTTCATGCGCACCGGTCAGCGCATGTCCAAGACACTGATGGTGGTGGACGACGTCGTCGTTGACGGCAGCGTCATCGGGGCGGCTGCACTGGTGACTCGGTTCTCTGATGGTTTGCGCGGCCTTCAGACCGGCTTCGCGCGCACCTACGCCCTGTCGATGCTGGCCGGCACCGCACTCATCGCCGGGGCTGTCCTGATCACGGCGATGTGGAGGTGAGTCTGTGACGAACTTCCCGTGGCTGAGCGTTCTCTGGGCCCTGCCCGTGATCGGTGCGGCGATCATCATCGTGCTGCCGGCTTCGCAGCGTCAGACGGCCAAGTACGCCGGACTGTCGGTGTCGTTGGCGGTGCTCGCGGTGACCGTGCTGCTCGCCGTCCGCTTCGATCCGGCCGGTGAGCGCTTCCAGTTCGTCGAAAACCGCACTTGGATCTCAACCTTCGGTACCGGGTACATCCTGGGTGTGGACGGCATCGCGCTGGCATTGGTGGTGATGACCGCCGTGTTGATGCCCCTGCTTTTGGTCGCCGGATGGAACGACATCGACGACCGCTCGGGGCTGTCCGGTCGCGCACCCCAGGGTTACGTCGCACTGATGCTCGCGGTCGAGGGCATGGTGTTGATGTCGCTGATCTCGCTGGACATCCTGTTGTTCTACGTGTTCTTTGAGGCGATGCTGATCCCGATGTACTTCCTGATCGGCGGATTCGGCGCGCGGGTGCCGGCCTCGGGCAAGGCGGCGGTGAAGTTCCTGCTGTACAACCTCTTCGGCGGTCTGGTCATGCTGGCGGCCCTGATCGGGTTGTACGTGGCGACCTCAAACGGCACGGCGTTCGACGGCGGCACCTTCGATTTCCGCGCCATCTCCGAGGCGATCTCGACGGGGTCGTTCGTCATCGCACCCGGGGTGGCCAACGCACTCTTCGCCGGCTTCATGTTCGCCTTCGCGGTCAAGGCACCACTGTGGCCGCTGCACCGCTGGCTGCCCGATGCCGCAGTCCAGGCCACCCCCGCCTCCGCGGTGCTCATGATGGCGATCATGGACAAGGTCGGAACCTTCGGCATGTTGCGCTACTGCCTGCCTCTGTTCCCTGACTCCGCGATGTTCTTCCGCCCCGCCATCATCACGCTCGCGGTCATCGGCATCATCTACGGCGCGATCGTGGCGATCGGGCAGACCGATGTGATCCGGCTGATCGCCTACACCTCGATCAGCCACTTCGGCTTCATCATCCTGGGCATCTTCGTGATGACCAGTCAGGGCCAGTCCGGATCCACTCTCTACATGGTCAATCACGGCATCTCCACCGCGGCACTGTTTCTGATAGCGGGCTTCCTCGTCAGTCGCCGCGGCACCCGGTTGATCGCCGCCTTCGGCGGTGTTCAGAAAGTCGCACCGGTAATGGCCGGCACCTTTCTGGTCGCCGGACTGGCCAGCCTGGCGATGCCCGGCATGGGGCCATTCGTCTCCGAATTACTGGTGCTGATCGGCACGTTCACCCGGTTCCCGGTGTTCGCGATCATCGCCGCACTGTCGCTGGTTCTCTCCGCGGTCTATGTGCTGTGGATGTATCAGCGGATGATGACCGGCCCGGTCACCCATGGCAATGAGACCCTCAGCGATCTTCGGCCGCGTGAACTTCTGGTGGTCGCACCGCTGATCGCACTGCTCGTCATCCTCGGCATCTACCCCAAGGTCGCCCTCGACGTGATCAATCCGGCCGTCGATCACACGCTGACATCAATTCATCAGTCCGACCCGGTACCCGCATTATCGGCAGGGGGGTCGCCATGACCGTGCCGAGTATCGAGTACGGCGTGCTCTCGCCGATGCTGATCGTGTTCGCCGTCGCGATCGCCGGGGTTCTGGTGGAGGCCTTCGGATCGCGACGCACCCGGTACGGCACCCAGGTGGCGCTGTGCCTGACCGGCCTGGTGGCAGCCTTCGCCGCGCTGGTGCGGACGTACCACACCCTGGGTTCCGGCGCCGGATCCACCGCGGCCGTGGGTGCCGTCGCCATCGATCGGCCGGCGCTGGTCCTACAGGGTTCCATTCTGCTGATCGCGGTCCTGGGTGTGTTGCTGATCGGCGAGCGCCGGAGCGGATCCGACTCGGGCGCTTCGGGTTTGGATGGGTTCACCCCGCAGGCGTCGGCGATTCCGGGCAGTGTCGCCGAGAAGGCGGCGACAAAGGCGGGCATCGCCCAGACCGAGGTGTTCCCGCTGACCATGTTCGCCGTCGGCGGCCTGATGCTGTTCCCCGCCGCCGATGATCTGCTGACGATGTTCATCGCGCTCGAAGCGTTCTCACTGCCGCTATACCTGATGTGTGGTCTGGCCCGGCACCGGCGTCTGCTCTCCCAGGAAGCATCGCTGAAGTACTTTCTGCTGGGCGCATTCTCGTCGGCGTTCTTCCTTTACGGCATGGCACTGCTCTACGGCTACGCGAACACCCTGAGTCTCACCGGGATCGGGGCGGCCTTGGACGCCGGCTCAGACAACCGGGGCCTGGCGCTCATCGGTACCGGGATGGTGGCCGCCGCACTGCTGTTCAAGGTCGGCGCGGTGCCGTTCCATGCGTGGGTACCCGACGTGTATCAAGGTGCGCCTACCCCCATCACCGCATTCATGGCAGCGGCCACCAAGATCGCCGCGTTTGGCGCACTGCTGCGACTGCTCTACGTCGCGGTGCCCACGCTCTCCGATCAGTTGCGTCCGGCGCTGTGGACCATCGCGATCCTGACCATGGTGGCCGGCACCATTGCCGCGGTCACCCAGGGTGACGTCAAGCGGATGCTGGCGTACTCAGCCGTCGCACACACCGGTTTCATCCTCACCGGCGTGGTTGCGGAAAACCAACCCGGGCTCATGGGCACGCTGTTCTATCTGGTGGCCTACGGATTCAGCACGCTGGGCGCTTTCGCCTTCGTCGGCGTGGTCCGCGGTCGCGACGGCGCCGAAGAGACCACGCTGGCCCGCTGGGCGGGTTTGGGTCGGCGCTATCCGGTTGCCGGGGTCGCGTTTTCACTGTTCCTGCTGGCATTCGCCGGTATCCCGTTGACCAGTGGGTTCGTCAGCAAGTTCGCGGTATTCAAAGCCGCCGGCCTCGGCGGGGCGATCCCGTTGGTGATCGTCGGCGTGGTGGCCAGCGGGATCGCCGCCTACTTCTATGTCCGGGTGATCGTGATGATGTTCTTCACCGATCCGCCCGATGACGCACCCGAGGTGGCACCACCGAGTGTGGTGAGTGTTGCTGTGATCACGGTGACCGCGCTGATCACGTTCGGGCTCGGTGCATTTCCGCAGCCGCTGCTGGATCTCGCGGATTCGGCGGCACGCTTCTTGACGTGAGATCCCAGGTATGGAGCCTTGGCGGCCGTGACACGTACCCGGGTTCCAGGGTCCGCTCACCGGATGGCGCACACTGAGACGATGCTGCAACTGCGGGTCCTGGCGCCTTCGGACTTGACCGGCGATGTCGTCCGGGTGCTCGACGATGATCCGTGCGTGAGTGGACTAGCGGTGATGCGCGGTGCTGCCATTCG
>CALQLM010000023.1 GCA_943331415.1 Bifidobacterium breve | reverse complement strand
GTTTACCAGGCACACAGTTGTATCGCCGCCCGTGATCAAAGCGTTACCCACGAGCATTCTTGTGGTGCGCCGTCAGGGTTTCGAACCCCGGACCCGCTGATTAAGAGTCAGCTGCTCTACCAACTGAGCTAACGGCGCGTGTCAGCGACAATAACAGGCGGGCGCCGCAGTGGTGAATTGGCAGCCCCTAGAATTGAGCTCAACGGGAGGCACCCGCGTCGTCGAGTTTGGAGTCAGCATGGGCAAGATCGGGCCGGTTCGTCGGCCGTGCTTGCGTGCCTGGCTGTCGGTGTTCCTTGTCGTCCCGACCACGCTGTTCGGCGTCAGTGCATGTGGCACTCAGGCGTCCGAACCTGCCGTGCTCGCCGATAAGGGCAGCCCCTACAGCGACGTTTTGGTTCCGAAGCTGACCGCCACCGTGCAGGACGGCGCTGTCGGAGTCCCGGTCGACCAGCCGGTCACGGTGACGGTCCGAGGTGGCGTGCTGGGATCGGTCGACATGGTCGACGGGGCCGGTGAATCAGTGCCCGGGGATCTCAGCCCGGATGGACTCAGCTGGACCGCTACCGATCCGCTGAGCTACAACCAGAGCTACGTCATCAATGCCGAGTCATTGGGCCTCGGTGGCGTGAGTGACCGCACGATCAAATTCGCATCGCAATCACCTGCCAGTCTCACGATGCCGTATCTGATGCCCAACGACGGAGATGTTGTCGGCGTAGGCCAGGCGATCGCGGTGCGGTTTGACGAGAACATTCCCGACCGGGTCGCCGCCGAGAAGGCCATCACCGTGACCACCGAGCCGCCAGTGGAGGGTGCGTTCTACTGGCTGAGCAATCGCGAGGTGCGATGGCGGCCAAGGGACTTCTGGGAGCCGGGCACCGTAGTGGATGTGAACGTCAACGCCTACGGCACGGATCTCGGTGAGGGCCTCTACGGGCAGCGGAATCGCGACGCCCGCTTCAGCATCGGCGATCGGGTGATCGGAACCGCCGACGACTACACCAAGACATTGACCATCCGGCGCACCGGCGAGGTCGTCAAGACCATGCCGATCTCACTGGGTAAGGACAGCACGCCGACCAACAACGGGATCTACACCATCGGCGACCGGTACCGACACCTCATCATGGATTCGTCCACGTACGGCGTTCCCTCCGACTCGCCCAGGGGCTATCGCCTCGAGGTGGATTGGGCGACGCAGATGTCCTACAGCGGTATCTATGTGCACTCGGCGCCGTGGTCGGTCGGTGCTCAGGGTAGCGACAACACCAGTCACGGCTGCCTCAATGTCAGCCCGGAAAACGCGAAGTGGTTTTACAACAACACCAAACGCGGTGACATCGTTGAGATAGTGGGCACCGTTGGATCGGTGTTATCCGGAACCGAAGGCCTCGGCGACTGGAATATCCCGTGGGCGCAGTGGAAAGCCGGTAACGCGAAGGCCTAGCGGCCGCCGCCATAGATCGCGAAGGCCTAGCGGCCGCCGCCATAAATGTAGTGCCCGAGCGCCCACACTCGTTTTCCGGGCGGCTCGATCACCGTGACGCGCGTGCCCTCATTGAACACCTCTTCCTGACGGACGAACCCGTCCCGGATGGCTTCGGTCCATGCCTGAGTCGGGCCCTTGCCCCACTTGAGCCAGGGCGTGAGGTCGTCGATGATGACGGCCGTCTTCTCGGTGCACATCGGCATCATGTTCATGATGTCGGCTTTGGCCACCTCATACTGGTGTCCACCATCAATGAAGATCAGGTCGAACCGCAGTTCTGGGTTGTTGCGCGCGAATTCCGGCACGGCCTTGGTCGAATCGCCTGCGATGAGGGTGTGCCGTCCCGGGAACTTCTCATCGACCATCTTCTTGGCCACCCGCGTGTACCCGTGCTCGACAAGATCGAAAGACACCACCTTGGAGTCCGGATTCGCACTCAAGAATGCCGTGGTCGAGAAACCGGCGTTGAAGCCGATCTCTCCGATGAGTTTGGCGTTCGTCCGCCGCGCGGTGGTCGCGAGATAGAGCAGTTCCTCCGGCGAGGTGGACCCTTCCAGCGGAGGCCGGCCCTTGACCCACAGGGACCGCCGAATCTGGCGCTTCATCGCCTTGACGTCATCCACGGAAATGGTCTCGCCGAATGCCATGCCAACCCCTCGTGTCTTTAATCGGGTGCTCGTTGCAACCCACCTGAATGCAATCCAGTGAACCGTACCTGCCACTTCGGCGCCCACATCGGCCCGAACATTGGGTGTGTTGCCTGTCTTACCTGGCCGGATGGCCTCGGATGGGGTGATTTCCGGTTACTCAGGGTATTCTCAGGTACGCCTCTGTGGGACGCAGAGGTCAAATCAAGGGGAGTCATCGCATGCAGGTTTCAGTTCGCTCGTACCTGACCGCAGGTATGGCGGCCGTCGTCGGGGCCGGTGCGATTGCCATGGCACCGGTAGAGGCCATTAGCGCGCCGAGTCCGGTGGCGATGCCGGTGTCCGTGGCCGCCGAGGTCGCATTGGCCGGCATCACGATCCCGTTCACCGACATCCTCTCGCTGCTGCAGACCCTGGGCCTCGGGGGAGCGATCCCCGACATCACCGGTCTGGTTCCGGCGGACTTCCTCAACGCCGTCGGCACCGAGTTCCTCAACCAGGCCACGCCCTTGGTCACCACCGCAGCCGGTGGCGTCTTTGCGTACTTCAACAGCACGGTCGCCGGACTGTTGAGCGGTCCGACCTCCATCCCGGTGATGTTCGGCGCCGCACTCGGTGCCATCCCCACGGTTTTGACGACCGCGGTCCAGGCCGTGAGTTCCGGTGACATCGCGACCGCGTTGCAGACGCTGAGCACCGGCCTGTATGCGCCCATCACCGCCATTGGGCAGGCCGTCGTCGAGGCCGGGCAAGCTTTCCAGACCTACCTGACCACTCAGATCAACACCCTGACTAATGCACTGCCCGGCCTACTGCTCGCGGCGGTCTCCAAGGTGATCACTGACAACGTGCAAGCCGTGATGGCCTCGGTGCAGACAGCGATCTCCGGGTTGCTCGGCGGCCTCATTCCGGCAGCGGCCAGTACCCGTGCCCTCGTCGCCGCACCCGCGGCGGCCGTCACTGTCGATATTGCGGGTGACACTGCGGTGGCCGTCACGGTGGACACCGTGGAAGAAACTGCCGTGCTCGCCCGCACGTCGCCTGCGATCCGCACCGGCGATGCCGAGTCGTCGGCTCCGTCAGCGCTCTCCGAGCAGACCGTCGCCCCCGTCACGCCGCGGTCGCGCACGACGGCGCACAGGTCGGCGGCGGCGGAAGCTGCTGTGACTGAATCAGATGCAGCACAGCCTCAGCACCGATCCCGTTCGGCCCGTTCGGCCCGCTAAGTCGCCGAGCTCCGAGAGGGGGCCGCTACCTGCCCGACGCAATGGTCTCGGTCTCTACGCAGCGCCGGTGCTGATGGAGTTCGATCTCGTCGGCGAAGGTGCGTAGCGCGCTGCGGATCATCCGTGCGGTGCCGTCGGGGTGTCGGCACGAGCCGCGACCGTCCACCAATGCGGTCACTCGGTGAATCTCGTGCACAAGCTGTTCATCGGCGCGGTCGTGGGCAAGTTCGTTGAGCAACTCGGCAATGCGCGGCAGACCGTTGAGACACGGGCCGCACTGGCGGGCGCTTTGTTCGGCGAGGTACGTGGCAATCTCGGCGGTGCGGATGAGCCCGCACTCGGATCGGCTGAGCGCGTGAATGATTCCTGCGCCGGGACTCGCCCCTAAATCCTTTAATCCCGACCGCGACAACCTCGTGCCGGCCAATGCGCTTGAGGGAATCCAACTTCCGTGATAGCCGCCGATCAGCACGGCGCGGACGGTATCGGAGTCGGTGCCGCCGGTATCTTCGAGGAGTCTGGTCACGAGGGTTCCGGTGGGCACTTCGACAACACCGTGTTTGTTTAAGGCACCGGAGTAGGTGACGAGCATCGTGCCCGGATCGTCGGTATCGCCCACCGATCGGAACCACGCGGATCCGAATCGTGCGATCAGTCCCATGTGGGCCAGCGTCTCGACGTTGTTGACCAGGGTGGGCCGTCCGCGCAACCCGGATACGGTGACGAGCGCGGTGCGGTCCCGTGGCAGTGCCGGCCCGCCCTCGATTCGTCTGATCGCCGCTGATTCCTCTCCCGCGATGAACCTGTCAGGCGCTTCGACCACGATCACCCGATTCGGGTCAAGGCCTGCCGCACGTCGTTCATCGAGGGCCCGTGCCACCGCCGGTGCGGCCTCGGCACGCAAATACAGATAGACCTTGTCTGCGTCGATCGCCGCCGCAGCCGCATCGAGTCCATCGAGAACCAGATGTGGCGCGCGGGCCAATAGCTGGGCGTCCTTGCGGCTCAGCGGTTCACCTTCGGAGCCGTTGCCGACGACCACCGGCTTGCGACCGGTGATCGAGGCGATCTTGCGTCCGCTGGGAAACCCTGCCCCGCCGCGCCCCGACAACCCCGCTTCGGTCAGCACCGGGATCAAGTGCGCTCCGATGGCGGGCATTTCACCGAAGCGGGCGTGATGCTCGGCCAGGCTCGATCCTTGAGCGGCGAGCAGTCGCGGCATCGTCGGTGGTTTCATCGCACCCGGCATTTAGATGTCGACGTATTCGGTGAAGTTAGCGCGGAGGCGCCACACCACTGCGATGACCACCATCAGACAACAGACTCCGGCGAACGCCAGAAACCAGATACGTCCGGCGTCGGTGCCGTTGCCGAGCGAATGGGCAAGCGCGATCGGCCAGAGCAGATACGTCGTCCAGTGCACGACGCGAAAGGTCCTCAGGCCGAGGCGTCGTCGCAACAGGCTGGTGATGACCACCAAGACAAGTACGTCGAATGCCACCGTTCCCAGGCCCTGCCACAGCGGCCGGTAGGCCCCGAGGAACGGTACAACGAAGTCGATCAACCTCAGCTTCGCGTAGGGGTCCATGAACAGCAGACCCATATGCAACGCGACGAGCAGCGTTGCGGCCAGAGCCACGAATCGATGCACATCGGCGATCCCGAACCGCGGCAACGTGAACAGCGGACGACCCGACCGGACACCGATGCCCAGCACCACCGACAGCGTCATAAACGCCAGAGCGACGATTCCGTTGCCCCGGCCTAGGGCCCACAGGGCTTCGCTACTCATATGTCGGTCATGAACCCTTGGAGGTGGTGTGGGGCGGTGAGTACTTGTTACCAGATGACCCGGCGCTCATGGGGACGCGGTTCTGCCGCGTCGTGGAGGTCGACTTGCTTGCACTCGATGACGACGAACCCGACGACTGAGCTCGGGCCGCGGGTGCCGGGGCTTGAGCCTGCTGGACAGGCATCTGCTGCACGACCGGTGCCGGTGTGTAGGCCGGGGCGGGTGCAGAGGTGGGTTCCGGGGCCTGCTGCACGGTCGGCTGCGGGGCCACCGGTACCGCCGGTGGCGGGGTCTTGGCCGGGGGTGCGACCAGCGGTGCCGGCGGCGCGATGCTGACGACGGTCTCAGGTGCCGAGAGGACCGCGACGGCCGGTGCCTCGGCGGCGGCCGGTTTGAGGGTCTCGGTGTAGGCGAGCGCGGACGTTCCGGCGACCCCAGCGACCCCGATTCCGGCCAACGCCCAGGAGGCGATGGCCGCCCGGCGGAATCCGGAACGTGGTGAGTCCATCGCACAACGATGTCAGGCGTTTCTTGGAAGGCTCAAAGAACTACAGGGCCGCTTGTCTGGCAAAGCCCCAAATATGTATCATGCATGGTATGGGTGGGGGACAGCAATCATGATCCGGGCAGTTGCGGCCGTGTTTTCGGTGGTGGGGATCGCCGCCGGGGCCCTGGATCCGATTTCCGGTACGGCGACCGCGCGGGCCGAGGTCACGGCGGCCTACGCGCTGACCGCTGCCACCCAGACCCCCGCCATCCAGACCGCCCCTTCCACGGTGCTGACACTGGAGGGTGGTCTGGTCGGGGTCCAGCACATCTTCCACTTCACCCCGTTCCAACTCCGGGGCGATTTGTGCGCGTCGCCCAATGCCTGCCAACCCGTGGACTATCTCGCGCTTCCCGGTGATGCCTTCAATGAGCTGGGCGCGGACCGGCTTCAACAGGCTGTCGATGCGCTGCCTTCCGGGGGAGGCCCGGTCACCCTGTTCGGGCACAGTCAGGGCGGTCAGGTCATCTACGCCGCGCTTCGGCGCTGGGCGGCAGACCCCTCGACAGCGCCTGACCCGTCGAGGGTGTCGTGGGTGTCGATCGGCAACCCGGAGAATCCCTACGGCGGAGTCGTCGAGAAGCTGGGTCTCAAACCCGCGCCCCGGTTGCCGGCGGACACCGCCTATCAGGGCATCGAAGTCATCCGGCAGTACGACGGGTGGGCGGACTGGCCCAACGATCGGAGCAATCTACTGGCGGTGGCCAACGCCGTGGTGGGAGCGCTCACCGTCCACCCTCGCTACGACAATGTGAATCTCGACGATCCGAATAACGTGCGGTACACCCCGGACAAGCCGGACGGGACACCCGGAAATGTCACCTACGTGTGGGTGCCCAACCCGAGGTTGCCGATCATTGCCGGCACCGGGCCGTTGGAGCCGTTCCTGGACTCAATTCTGCGACCGATCATCGAGGCGGGCTACGACCGCCCCGGTGGCGCGGGGAGCGGCAGCGCGCAGGCTGCATCGGCGGCGGCGGTGACGAAGTCGGCGAGCCGGGCGACGACGCACCTCGCGGCGAAATCTGTCAGCCAGGCTCGCGCCGTGAGTTCCACTCCGGCCAAGGCCATTCCGCGGGCGCGGTCCGGAATAACCAAAAACCGCCCCTGAACTTGTCAGAAGCGGTTTTCGGCTTCGGGTGGCTGACGGGACTCGAACCCGCGACAGCCAGGATCACAACCTGGTGCTCTACCAACTGAACTACAGCCACCATTGCCGCGTCACGCGGTGGTTCGAGTCTAGCCGCTATCGGCTTCGGCGGCCGAATCAATATCGGGCGGCTCGGTGCCGCGCTGGTCCAACTCGACTACTGCCTCGGCGATCTCGCTGGTAGATGGACCCGGAGGTGGAACGAAGGCGATTCGGCGGTAGTACCGCAACTCACGAATCGACTCTTGGATATCGGCCAGTGCCCGGTGCGCGAGACCCTTCTCCGGTTGCCCGTAGTAGATCTTGGGATACCAGCGGCGGCACAGTTCCTTGATCGAACTCACGTCGATCATCCGGTAGTGCAGATAGTCGTCGAGTGTGGGCATATCGCGGGTGATGAACCCCCGGTCGGTACCGATCGAGTTCCCGGCCAGCGGCGCGGTCTTGGCCTGCGGGACGTGGCTGCGGATGTAGTCCATCACCAGTTCTTCGGCGGTCGCGACGTCGATGGTCGACGCCCGGACCTCTTCGGTCAGTCCGGAACTGCGATGCATCCGGGCAACCACCTCGACCATCCCGTCCAGTGCCTCGTCATCGGTGTGGATCACCACGTCGATGCCCTCGCCTAGAACGTTCAGGTCGGCATCGGTGACCAGCGCCGCAATCTCGATCAACCGGTCGGAGCGCAGATCCAGCCCTGTCATCTCGCAGTCGATCCACACCAATTCATCCCGCACAGCGCTCAACATTAGGCCCAGGCACCCGTCGGACGCGGCTCAACCCTCGCGCCCGGGTGCCCGCGCAGTAGTCTCGTGCCCTATGACGGAATCGACAGCGACCCCCAACCAGCAGATCGCCGCCGGCTACGCGACGACGGGCGCGGCCCTCGAACTGGGCTCGGTCATCGTGAGCGGCGAGGTCGATCCGTCGGCCCAGATCCGTATTCCGCTGGCGATGATGAACCGTCACGGTCTGGTGGCCGGCGCCACCGGAACCGGCAAGACCAAAACCCTGCAGGTGATCGCCGAACAACTCTCCGCCGCCGGTGTGCCGGTGGTGATGGCGGACTTCAAAGGCGACCTGTCGGGCCTGACACGGCCCGGCGAGGCCAGTGACAGGACCGCCGCGCGGGCCAAGGACACCGGTGACGAGTGGGTGGGGTCGCCGTTCCCGGTGGAGTTCCTGTCGCTGGGAACCGGCGGTATCGGGGTGCCGGTACGTGCGACGATTTCAGCCTTCGGGCCGATCCTGCTGTCGAAGGTGTTGGGTCTTAACGCGACCCAGGAATCCACCCTCGGTCTGATCTTCCATTGGGCGGATCAACAGGGCTTGCCGTTGCTGGATCTGAAGGATCTGCGTTCGGTGATCACGCACCTCACCAGTGATGAGGGCAAGGAGCAGCTGAAAACGATCGGTGGGGTGTCGGCGTCGACCGCCGGTGTGATCCTGCGGGCGCTGATCAACCTCGAGGCTGAGGGCGGTGACACGTTCTTCGGTGAACCCGAAATGGACCCAGCCGATCTTCTTCGCATCGACGCGCAGGGACGCGGGATGATCACTCTCTTCGAAGTTGGGGAGCAGGCGGCTCGGCCGGTGATGTTCTCCACGTTCCTC
>CALQLM010000022.1 GCA_943331415.1 Bifidobacterium breve | reverse complement strand
ACATCTGCGCCGTACACCACCTCTATCGCGTGCTGATCAGGCGACACCGCCAGCAGCACGGCGTTGTCCGGTGTCGGCACGTCGGCCAGAATCTCGCGGGCCCGGCCCGCGGTATCGGCGCCAAGATCGCCGATGTAGACCGCGAAGCGGGCCCTGGACTGCCGGGTGGCGTAGATCAGCGTCTCGTCGAGTTCGACAAGGTCCATGGTCGGGAACGGGTACTGCACCGACAACTCGCCGGAATCGGTGACACCGGAGATACGTCCACTGGCAGTCACCACCCAGCCGCGCGGAAGATCGCCGGCATCGACCCGCGCGACCTCGTGCTCACCAGCGGCCACTTGCGCCACCCCCCACGTTGACGCCGCCACCGTGGTGAGAGTCGTCGTGACCGCTGCCGGGTACCACCTCGGCGGTGGCCGCCCACAGAATCGGCGCGTGGGTCCACGGCTCGGACAGCGTGTAGGTGGGTGGGTGATTGCCCTTGCGGGAGTAGATCAGGTAGATCACCCCGACAATCGCCAGCACGGGTAACGCGTGGAAGACTCCAGAATTCACGCCCAAACCGTAGCGCACCGGCCGTAGCGCACCGGCCGTAGCGCAGCGTTAGGCCGCAGCACACCGGCTGTAGCGCACCGGCCGTAGCACCGTTGTCAGGCCGCGCCCTCGTCGAGATAGCGCACCCAAACCGGGTCGAGTTCCTTGACGGTGCACAGCAGCCGCCAATGCTGGCCCTTCGGGGGTTTCGGCACCAGTCGCAGCGTCCAGCCCAACTCGGTCAACAACTTGTCCGCTTTGCGGTGGTTGCATCCCGAGCAGGCCGCGACGCAGTTCTCCCAGGAATGTTCGCCGCCCCGACTGCGTGGCACCACGTGGTCGACGGTGTCCGCCTTGCCGCCGCAGTAGGCGCAGCGGAACCGGTCGCGGTGCATCAACGCCGCCCGGGTCATCGGAATCCGGGCCCGGTAGGGCACCCGCACGTAGGTGCGCAGCCGGATGACCGACGGCACCCCGATCGCCCGGGTGGCGGAGTGGATTATCGGGCCGGCCGGATCGTCATGCACCACGTCGGCCTTACCGCAGAGCACCATGACCACAGCCCGGCGGATCGGCAGCGCGGTCAGCGGCTCGTATGTGGAGTTCAGCAGCAGCACCCGGCGACGCCCCCAGACCGATGCCTCTGCCTGAGGCGGTGGGGTGTCGACGCTGTGTAAGACAGACCCGTGGAGGCCAGAACCGTGCAGGCCAGAACCGGACAGGGGCCCATTAGAACCCGCCGCGGCCCGGTGACCGCGGTTCCGTTTGCGCTGCGCCATGCGTCCTCCGCCTTCCAGTGCACCACGGATCGGGGCCGATCGCACGCGTATTTGCACCGTGTTCACGCACGCGTCAGCCGATGCACCAAGATGGACCGGTGGCCGAGACCCAGCAGACCTTTTACGACTCGGTAGGCGGCGCCGAGACGTTCCGCACCATCGTGGCGCGTTTCTACGAACAGGTGCGCGAGGACGAGGTGCTGCGCCCGCTGTACCCCGAGGATGATCTCGACGGCGCGGAGGACCGGCTACGGATGTTCCTCGAGCAGTACTGGGGCGGCCCGCGGACCTACTCCGATCAGCGTGGTCACCCGCGGTTGCGGATGCGCCACGCCGAGTTCCAGATCGGCTTCATCGAGCGCGACGCCTGGTTGCGGTGCATGCACACTGCGGTTGCCTCGATCGACTCGGCCACCCTCGATGACGAACATCGCGTCGAGTTGTTGGAGTACCTGGAGATGGCGGCACAGGCACTGGTGAACGCACCGTTCTGAGGTCGTCTCAGCGCAGCACCGTGGCCGGGTCACCACGACGGCGGAACACCGAACCGAACCGGGCGTCGAGACGCAACCACGCGGGCAGCACCCGAACGCGCACGACGTCCTCGGCCACAGCGGGCGCGGTCTCCGACGCGATATCAGGCAGGAAGCGCATCGCCGCCAGTGCCAGCACGCATCGCATCGGCACACCGACAGCAGACGGCCCCGACCCGACCTGCAACACCTCCTGATCCAACAGTGACGCCGGAGGCCCGTGCGCGCTGCCGTGTTCGCGGGCGAGATCGGCCCCACGCCGGGCCAGGTCGACGAGCACCGGGACCGGGACATCGTCGAGATGGACGAACCCGGTCTCCGGGGGCAGGACTCCCCGCCATGCCGAGTCCATCGGGTACCCGGGATCATAGAACCCCGACTCATCGGCGGCCCGCAGGCCCGTAGCCAATCTGTCTGCGGCACAGGAGAAGTCGAGCGGTCGAATGCGGCCGGCGACCACTCGGGCGGCGAGCACGTCGAAACCGGTGACCACCCACGCACCCACCAAGTCATCGGTCCGGGTGTGCAGGCGGATCACAGCGGCTTCGTCGAGGCGCTGAGCGCACTCGGCGAACACCGCAAGATCCTGCCGATGGCCGGGGTCCGGTATCCAGACTCCACGTTCAGGCACACCCGGGTGCGGACCGCTGACATCGCTCATCGCAGCCAGCGCTGCAGGTACTCCCGATGAGCGGGTGAGAGCCGAACCAACCGTTGCTCCTCAATATGAACGGCGGCGAGTTGGGTCTCGGCGATCACCGATGGTTTGGATTGCGGATCGGCGTCGACCCCGCGGACCTCGTAGCCAAGAGTGAAATCGACAGCGCGCAACCGTTTAGTCCACATGGTGACCTTCAGCGGCGAATCAGCGAGCCGGAGCTGACCTTTGTAGAGGACCCGCACCTCATGGATCAACAGCCCGATGGTCGAGACGTCATCGCCGAACGGTTCGCGGAGGAAGTCCACCCGCGCCTCTTCCAGGATGGTCACCATCGTGGCGTGGTTGATGTGTTGGTAGGTATCAATATCTGACCAGCGCACCCGCACATCGGCGGTGAAACCCGGTTGGACGTCCTTACCCACTTGCACCTGTTCCGGTCGTTCGGGTCATGCTGCGGATCTGACGAGCTGCCACCGACAGCGTGGCCAGGTCGCGGGCATCATGCGCATAGATCTCAACAAGGGTCCGACGGGCCCGCTGCACCCGGGAACCGTTGCTGTGTTCCCACTCGGCGATCTTGTCCGGTCCGCTCTCATCGGGTTCCCCAACGGCCAGGACGTCAAAACACAGCGCGCGCAGGGAGCCGTAGATGTCATCGCGAATCGCAAGTCTGGCCAGGGCATGCCAACGATCATCGCGGGGCAGGCCCGACACTGCCGTCAGCAACCCGTCGGTGCCGAGATAGTCCATGAGGGCGAAGTACGTCTCGGCCACCTCACCCGGGTCGCGTTCGACGATGTCGGAGATGTCGATGATGTCGAGAAGGCTGTACTGGTAGAGACCGCAGGCCACTGTGTAGGCGAGATCCTGCGGGACGCCGCACGAGGCGAACTCGCCGGCCTCCTTGGTGACGATCGCGGCATCGTCACCACGCAGCCATTGCGGCATCCGAGGGGCCAGTTCGGCGACGCCTCCGGCGAAGCGGTTGATCTCGGCACCGACGGCCAGCGGCTGAGGTCGGTAGTTCAACAACCAGCGCGCAGCGCGGTCGAGCAACCGACGCAGATCCAGAGTCATCCGGTCGGTGACGGTGACTGCGATATCCTCGCGTTCCGCTGCGACGCGAATCTGTCGCCATGTCCTGCCGATGCCGAAAATCGCATCCGCGGCCGCGAAGGATCGCACCGCATCCACATAACCGACGCCGACGTCCTCAGCGACCCGGTAGGCGAAGGTGATGCCGCCGGTGTCGACGACATCGTTGACGAGCATGGTGGTCACGATCTCCCGCCGGAGTTGGTGGTTGCGGATCTCCGGGACGAAGTTGTCGCGCAACTGTGCCGGAAAGTATTCCGGCAGCTTGGCGGCGAACGCCTCCTGGTCGGGAAGGTCGCTGGCCAACACCTGCTCTTTGAGCGCCAGCTTGACGTGGGCCATCAGGGTGGCCAATTCCGGCGAGGTCAATCCGACCCCGACCTCCTGGCGTCGGGCGATCTCCTTTTCGGTCGGCAGGGCCTCGAGTTCGCGGTTGAGCCCGCGGTGCTCCTCGAGTTCCCGGATCTGGCGGGCGTGCACGTTCAGCAACGCCGGCGCGTTGGCGCGACTGGTGCCCATCAGATCGTTCTGGTCGCTGTTGTCTGTCAGCACGAGCCGAGACACCTCGTCGGTCATCGAGGCCAGTAGAGCGCTGCGTTCGCCGGTCTCCACCCGGGCATTGCTGACCAGGGAGTCGACCAGGATCTTGATATTCACCTCATGATCGGAGCAATCCACACCGGCTGAGTTATCCAGCGCATCGGTGTTGATCCGACCACCGCAGAGATCGAACTCAACGCGTCCCAGCGAGGTCACTCCCAGGTTGCCGCCCTCCCCGATTACCTTGGCACGCAACTGATTAGCATTTACCCGAACGGTGTCGTTGGCCCGATCGCCTACCGCGGCATCGGATTCCGCTTCAGCTTTGATGTAGGTGCCGATACCGCCGTTGAAGAGCAGATCCACCGGTGCCCGCAAGATGGCACGGATGCACTCCGGCGGCGTCATCTCGGTGATCTGCTCATCGATACCCAGCACCTCGCGCATGCGCGCACTGATCGGGATCGACTTCTGCTGCCTGCTGAATACGCCGCCGCCGGCACTGATCAGGCTCTGGTCGTAGTCCTCCCAGCTTGACCGCGGAAGGTCGAAGAGACGGCGCCGTTCCTGGAACGATCGTGCCGCGTCCGGATCGGGATCGACGAAGATGTGCCGGTGATCGAAGGCCGCGATCAGGCGGATGTGTTCCGAGAGCAGCATGCCGTTGCCGAAGACGTCGCCGCTCATATCGCCGATACCGGCGACGGTGAAATCCTCGGCCTGGGTGTCGACGCCCATCTCCCGGAAATGCCGCCTGACCGATTCCCACGCCCCCTTGGCCGTTATGCCCATCACTTTGTGGTCATAACCCACCGAACCACCCGATGCGAATGCGTCACCCAGCCAGAAGCCGTACGCGTTCGCCACTTCATTGGCGATATCGGAGAATGTGGCGGTGCCCTTATCCGCGGCGACGACGAGGTAGGCGTCATCGCCGTCCCGACGCACCACATTCGGAGGCGTCACCACCTGGCCGCTGGCCCGATCGACGTTGTCGGTGATGTCGAGCAGGCTGGCGACGAACAATCGGTAACACGCGATGCCTTCGTCGCGGAACGCATCGCGGTCGACGGCAGCGTCGCCGGTAGGCGCCGGTGGGTTCTTGACCACGAAGCCGCCTTTGGCTCCGACGGGAACGATGACGGCGTTCTTGACTGCCTGCGCCTTCACCAGACCCAGGATTTCGGTGCGGAAGTCTTCGCGGCGGTCACTCCAGCGCAGTCCACCGCGGGCCACCGGACCGACTCGCAGATGCACGCCTTCAACCCGGGGTGAGTAGACGAAGATTTCGAACTTCGGCCGCGGCAGTGGCAGTTCGGTGATCAGTTCCGGATTGACCTTGATCGACAGCGCATTACGGGCCCTTGCCGACTTAGGGTCGGTGATGAAGTAGTTGGTACGTAGCGTGGCCTCGATCATCATGGCGAAGGCGCGCAGGATGCGGTCGGTGTCCAGGCTCGTGAGTGCGTCGATATCGGCGGCGACCGCTCGTGCCGCGGCCTTGGCATCGAGGCCCTTCGCTGCGGAATCCGGATCAAACATCGCCTCGAACAGCGCAACCAGTGAGCGCGCCGTCGACGTGTTCTCGATGAGCACTGATTCGATTCGGGATTGGCTGTAGGGAAAGCCGGCCTGCCGGAGGTACTTGGCATAGGCCCGCAACACCACCACCTGCTGCCAGGTCAGGCTGGCCTTCAGCACTAACTCGTTGAACCTGTCGGGCTCAACCATGCCGTACCAGATGGCGGTGACAGCGTCGGTGAACCGTTGCGCGGTGGCGTCCCACTCCTGCTTGGTCGCCGATTCCGATATCGCGGATTCCGAGCGGATCGTGAACTGATAGATCTTCACCGGAAGGCCGTCGGGACGGGTCACGCTGAAGGGCCGTTCCTCAAGGACCTCCACGCCCATGCACTACAACATCGGCAGCAATTGACTCAGCGACGCTGAGGATCCACCGAGATACCAGGTCAGGAATGACTCAGGGCCCTCGTCACCAGGCTCCATCTGCAGCCGCACCGAGTCGCGCTCGAGCGCCTCGATGAAGCCGATATCAGTGATCGCCTCCTCGGGTTTCACCGCCTGTTTGAACTCCTCCGGCAGGGCTTCGGCGTAGTACTGGGCGACTGTAACGTCGGTCAGACCGGGTGCACCCAATAGCTGATCGGCCCAGGTTCGGGTGGCCGCGGTGAGTAGTTCCTGGATGCGGATGCGGTTGGCCTCGGCGGTATCGATCGGCTGGCGAACCGGCGAGTCCGGAAGTCGCACGGTGAAATGCACGACGGCCCAGGGTGATTCACTGACCCGGGCGGCGTAGTCGATGCTCGAGCCGCCAAACTCCCGAATCAGGATGTCCTGCATGGCCAGCCGAACCGCCGTGGTGTAGCGGTCCCGCGGCAGGTAGACCAGACAGGACACGAAGTGCCCGAGCTGATCTGCCCGCAGGAATAGCAGTGCGCGTCGCCGGGAGCCGAGATCGACCACGGCACTGGCCATATCCAGCAGCTGTTCGGCACTGAGCGCGAAAAGCTCCGATCGCGGAATGGTCTGGACGATATCGAGCATCAACTGTCCGGGATGGCTGGGATCGTCGGCCGACATGGCCAGTAATTTCTGGACCCGTCGCGCGATGAGCGGGATGTCAAGAACGTTGGCGTTCATCGCCGCAACGGTGAACAGCCCGACGAACCGGTGCTCGATGACGGGACCATCCCCCGAGTCGCTGCGCTCCTGCCCGCCGGACTGCTCGCGCACCACGACGATGTAGGGATAGGCGCCGTAACGCAGGAAGCTCGGCATGGTGGCCTGGGCAAGCACCAGCAGATCGCCGGGTTCACTGAGCTCGGGCAGCACCTCGGTACGCAGTCGAGCGACGCCCAGTCGGCTTGGTTCATCGACGGTCGCCTGCCCGTCTCGGACGGCGCAGCGCTGGGCACCCAGGAGCACGAAGTGTCCGCCTGCCAGCCAACGCAGCAGATCGGCCACATCACCGCGATCGGGGCCGCGGAAACGCTCGCCGTTATCGGCGTCGATATCGTCGGCCAGCCCCAGAACGGTGGCGGCCAGCGCAGCAGAGTCGTTGGCAACCTGACGCGCATCCGCGACGACCATCGGAAGCAGCCGCACAGCTTCGGCCAGCGCCCGGCGGTCGACCGACTTCGCAAGCTGGATGTGGATCCAGGACTCGTCGATGGTGTCGGAACCGGGCTCTCCGGCGTCGACCCGGACATCCAGCAGGGTCCAGTCGACATCGCGGTGGACGCGCAGCGCAGGATGCATCAGCGCGACGTAACCCACGCCTAGCCGGTGCAGCAGGACCGTCACCGAGTCCATCAGCATGGTGGCCTGGTCGGTGACCACCTGAAGCGCAGGACCGAAGCCGCCCGGGTCCTCTGCGCTATAGACCTCCCCCAGGGTCTCGCCGACCCGGCGACGGTGTGCGAGTTTCTGTTGAGCCGCGATCAGGGCCGGCGTCACCGACGCGCTGAGGGCACCGGACTCGTCGACGTTCGGCACGGCGCCCGGTTGCGGGCCCCGGTAGGTGGCCTCATAAGCCTCGGCAATGGTGCGGTCAACCGTCATACCGTTGGCACTCCCGGATCGGCATGCATACCGACGCTGGTACGCAGGCGATCACATTAGTCGCGTGTGAGCCTGCGATGGGTGACTCTGTGCGGACGGGCCGCCTCTGCTCCGAGTCTCTCGAGCTTGTTCTCCTCATAGGCGCCGAAGTTGCCCTCGAACCAGAACCACTTCGCATCGTTGCTGGCATCACCCTCCCAGGCGAGGATGTGGGTGCAGGTGCGGTCCAGGAACCAGCGGTCGTGGGAGATCACCACGGCACACCCCGGAAACTGCTCCAGCGCGTTCTCCAGCGAACCGAGAGTCTCGACGTCGAGATCGTTGGTGGGTTCGTCGAGCAGCAACAGGTTGCCGCCTTCCTTGAGGGTCAGCGCCAGGTTGAGCCTGTTGCGCTCACCACCGGAAAGCACACCGGCCGGCTTCTGTTGATCGGGGCCCTTGAACCCGAAGGCCGACACATAGGCCCGGGACGGTATCTCATTTTGCCCGACCTGGATGTAGTCGAGCCCGTCGGAGACCACCTCCCACACGTTCTTCTTCGGGTCGATACCGGACCGGGACTGATCGACATAGCTGAGCTTGACGGTGTCCCCGACCCGCACGGTGCCGCTGTCCGGTCCTTCCAATCCGACGATGGTTTTGAACAGGGTGGTCTTGCCGACCCCGTTGGGGCCGATCACTCCGACAATCCCGTTGCGGGGCAACGTGAATGACAGATCCTTGATCAGGATGCGACCGTCATAACCCTTATCGAGGTGGTCGACTT
>CALQLM010000021.1 GCA_943331415.1 Bifidobacterium breve | reverse complement strand
TACGTCCTCGTGCGTGAGTTGGTGGGTGTGGCGGCACCTGACACCGCCACTGTGCCGCCCGCTGAGTTGTGCGTTGTCGGTGATGCCGACCAGTCCATCTACGCGTTTCGCGGTGCGACCATCCGCAACATTGAGGATTTTGAGCGCGACTTTCCCAGCGCCACAACGATTCTGCTGGAACAGAACTACCGTTCGACTCAGAATATTCTGTCGGCAGCCAATGCTGTGATTGCGTTCAATTCCGGACGGCGCGATAAGCGACTATGGACCGATTCGGGTGACGGCGAATTGATTGTCGGTTATGTCGCCGACAATGAGCACGACGAGGCGAGGTTTGTCGCGGGGGAGATCGATGCTCTCGCCGACCGCGGCGAGATCACCTACAACGACGTCGCCGTCTTCTACCGCACCAATAACTCGTCCCGGTCGGTCGAAGAAGTGTTCATCCGCGCCGGCATTCCCTACAAGGTGGTCGGCGGCGTCCGATTCTACGAGCGCAGGGAGATTCGCGATATCGTCGCCTACCTGAGGGTGTTGGACAACCCAGGTGATGCGGTGAGCATGCGGCGCATCCTCAACACCCCGCGCCGCGGTATCGGCGACCGTGCTGAGGCGTGCGTGGCCGTTTATGCCGAGAGCGTGGACTGCACCTTCGCCGAGGCACTGAACGCCGCAGCCGCGGGTCGAGTACCACTACTCAATTCCCGCTCGGAAAAGGCGATCGCCGGATTCGTCACTGTGCTCGACGATCTTCGTGGATGCCTCGACGGCGAACTGGGTGACCTCGTCGAGGCCGTACTCGACCGCACCGGTTATCGCGCGGAGTTGGAGTCGTCGAACGATCCCCAGGATCTGGCCAGGTTGGATAACCTGAACGAATTAGTCAGTGTCGCACACGAATTCAGTATCGATCGGGCCAATGCCGAAGCAGTGGAGACCGACCTCGACGTCGATGACGAGGTAGATGCGCGGCCAGGCGTACTGGCCGAGTTCTTGGAACGTGTCTCACTGGTCGCCGACTCCGATGAGCTACCCGAGCATGACTCCGGTGTGGTCACTCTGATGACACTGCACACTGCCAAGGGTCTGGAGTTCCCGGTCGTCTTCGTCACGGGCTGGGAGGACGGGATGTTTCCGCATATGCGAGCACTCGGTGACCCTACGGAACTGAGCGAGGAACGGCGTCTGGCCTATGTCGGTATCACCAGAGCACGCCAACGGCTGTATCTCAGTCGGGCCAAGGTGCGATCGTCGTGGGGTCAACCGATGCTCAACCCTGAGTCGCGCTTCCTGCGTGAGATTCCCGAGGACCTCATTGACTGGCGGCGAACCGAGCAGTCTTCGACATCGTCGCTCAGTGCCCCGATTGCCGGCCGGTTCGGCCCGCCGCGCCCGTCACCCGCCAGCGGCACGGGTAAGCGGCCGTTACTGGTACTTGCGCCAGGGGATCGGGTCAACCACGACAAGTACGGACTGGGGCGGGTCGAAGAGGTCTCAGGCTCCGGTGAATCGGCGATGTCGCTGATTGATTTCGGCAGCGCGGGCAGGGTCAAGCTGATGCACAATCACGCACCGCTGCAGAAGCTGTAGAAGGGTTCTCTCGGCTAACCGGTGTACGGGCCGATATTGACGCCCCGGGCCGAGAGCCACGACACCGGGTCGGTGGGGCTGGTGCCACCGAGCAATACCGAGAAGTGCAAGTGGGGACCAGTGGAGTTGCCCCGATTGCCGATAGTGGCGACCTGGTCGCCCGCAAACACTCGCTGACCGACCTGAACGCTCCAACTGCTGACGTGTCCGTAGCGCGTCACGGTGCCGTCGGAGTGCCGGATCAGGACCCAGGCGCCGTAACCGGAGTTGGTGGGTCCGGCCTCCTTGACGATGCCATCGGAGGCGGCGTAGATCGGGGTCCCGATCGGCCCAGCCAGGTCCACGCCGTCATGAAGCGCGCCCCAGCGGTAACCGAATCCCGAGGTGAAAAGTCCTCGGGTCGGCATGGCGAAGAGCGGGCGTTGCAACCGAGCCTCGCGTTCGGCGCGCTCGGCCGCATAGGCCGCACCTTTGGCGAGTTCCTCGGCGTGCACGACGGCGTTGATGGCCGGTTTGACGGAGATCAGTTGCACGCCGCGCAACTCGGAGGTGGGTGCGCCCTCCATCGGGGCCTTCTCGCCGGCCAGCACGGTGCGCGTGGTGGTGTCCTGCAGGCGGGGATTGACCATGGTGTACGCGGCCGCAGCAGCCGCGCCGACGGCCATCGCGGCGATGAGCACGCGCCCACGGGCAGCGCTGGTGGGCTGGCGGCGGTGCTGCGGAGTGCGGGGCAGGATGTCGGTGTCCTCGGTGCTGGAGAACATCGGCCGCTCTGCACGGAGCGTGGCTGCGTCAACCGTGTCATCCGCCTCTGGCAAGCCCAAGACCTCGAACGTCGCGGATTGCTGAGAGGGAACCGACCTAAGCTGCGTCAAAACCAAATCCTCTTGTCGTGACCAAAGCGTTATCAAGACCCGTGAACGGTAACCAAAATGAGACCTAAGTGGCAACCCGACCCCAAATAAGGGCCGGAATTGTGATTTGAATCACCCGGCTCTCGCAACGGGTCAGTGTTGGGGTGGGCGGCTCGGACGGACCTGTGGACTGTATATACAGTTCCCCACGGAGCGACTCCGGCGCACGATGCACGGCAGGTCACACGACACACGACAGCCCCACGACACCTGACGGATTAGGGAGCCATGGATCTTTTCGAATATCAGGCGAAGGAGTTGTTCGCCAAACACAACGTTCCGACGACGCCCGGCCGGGTTACCACCACCGCTGAGGACGCGAAGGCTATTGCCGAGGAAATCGGTCGGCCCGTGATGGTAAAAGCCCAGGTCAAAGTCGGTGGGCGCGGTAAGGCAGGTGGTGTGAAATACGCCGCGACGCCGGAGGATGCCTACACCCACGCCGGCAACATCCTGGGTCTGGACATCAAGGGCCACGTCGTGAAGAAATTGCTGGTCGCCGAGGCCAGCGATATCGCCGAGGAGTACTACATCTCCTTCCTGCTGGACCGTGCCAACCGCACCTACCTCGCGATGTGCTCCGTCGAGGGCGGTATGGAGATCGAGGAGGTCGCCGCCACCAAACCCGACCGCCTGGCCAAGGTTCCCGTCAACGCGGTTACGGGTGTGGATGTGGCATTCGCCCGGTCGATCGCCGAGCAGGGACACCTGCCTGCCGAGGTGCTCGACGCTGCCGCGGTGACCATCTCCAAGCTGTGGGAGGTCTTCGTCAAAGAGGACGCCACCCTGGTTGAGGTCAACCCCCTGGTGCGGACGCCCGACGACCAGATCCTGGCGCTGGACGGCAAGGTCACCCTGGATGGCAATGCGGATTTCCGTCACCCCGACCATGCTGCGTTCGAGGACGCCGATTCCACCGATCCGCTGGAGTTGAAGGCCAAACAGAACGACCTGAACTACGTCAAACTCGACGGGCAGGTCGGCGTTATCGGCAACGGGGCCGGACTGGTGATGTCGACCCTCGACGTGGTGGCCTATGCCGGGGAGAAGCACGGCGGAGTGAAGCCGGCCAACTTCCTCGATATCGGTGGCGGGGCGTCCGCGGAGGTGATGGCGGCCGGATTGGACGTCATCCTCGGCGACAAACAGGTCAAGAGCGTCTTCGTCAACGTTTTCGGTGGAATCACCGCCTGCGATGCGGTGGCTAGCGGAATCGTGCAGGCACTGAAAATGCTCGGTAGCGATGCCAACAAGCCGCTTGTGGTGCGGCTCGACGGAAACAACGTCGAGGAGGGCAGGCGGATCCTCGCCGAGGCCAACCATCCACTGGTGACACTCGCCGCGACGATGGATGAAGGCGCCGACAAAGCCGCCGAACTCGCCGCCGCTGCCGGAAAGGACGCATAGCCGTGTCGATTTTTCTGAATAAGCATTCCAAGGTCATTGTGCAGGGCATCACCGGTGGCGAGGGCACCAAGCACACGGCACTGATGCTCAAGGCCGGCACCCAGGTCGTCGGAGGCGTCAACGCCCGTAAGGCGGGAACCACCGTCGCTCATAAAGACAAGAGCGGCAACGACATTGAGCTTCCAGTGTTCGGCTCAGTTGCTGAAGCGATGGAGAAGACCGGTGCCGACGTGTCCATCGCTTTCGTGCCGCCGCAGTTCGCCAAGGACGCCATCGTCGAGGCGATCGACGCCAAAATCCCGCTGCTGGTGGTGATCACCGAGGGAATTCCTGTGCAGGACACCGCCTATGCGTGGGCCTACAACCTCGAGAAGGGCAATAAGACGCGGATCATCGGTCCCAACTGCCCTGGCATCATCACACCGGGAGAGGCCCTGGTCGGTATCACGCCGGCGTCGATCACCGGCACGGGTCCGATCGGACTGGTATCCAAGTCCGGCACGCTGACCTACCAGATGATGTTCGAGCTCCGCGATTTCGGCTTCTCCACGGCAATCGGTATCGGCGGCGATCCGGTCATCGGCACCACCCATATCGATGCCATTGCGGCGTTTGAGTCCGATCCGGACACCAAACTCATCGTGATGATCGGTGAGATCGGCGGTGACGCTGAGGAACGGGCGGCCGACTACATCAAGGCCAACGTCACCAAACCGGTCGTCGGCTACGTGGCGGGATTCACCGCCCCAGAGGGCAAGACCATGGGCCATGCCGGCGCCATCGTGTCGGGTTCGTCGGGAACCGCCGCGGCCAAGCAGGAGGCCCTCGAGGCCGCCGGGGTCAAGGTCGGTAAGACACCATCGGCCACTGCGGCTCTGGCCCGGGAGATTCTGAAAAACCTGTGATCCGTTGGTGAATCCGCGCACACCCGTCCTCGTCGCGGTCGGACAGTTCACCGAGCGCATCGATGACCCCGGCTACCGCGGCATGTCGTCGGTGGAATTGGCGACGGCAGCGGCGTCCGCGGCGTTGGCCGACACCGGGGTGGATCCGGCAGCGATCGCCGGTGCCATCGACACCGTCGTCGGTCTCCGGCAATTCGAGATATCCGGTCGTGGCATGTCGCCACTGGGTTGCTCCACCAACTACCCGCGTTCGGTGGCCCAGCGCATTGATGCCGCGCCAGCCCGAGCGGTGCTGGAACCCATCGGCGGGCAAGGCCCGCAGCACGTGATGACCGAGTTCGCCGGGGTGATTGCGGCGGGCCGGGCCGACGTGGTCATGGTGTTCGGATCGGAAAACGGATCTACGCTGCGCTCATTCGCCAAGGCCGCCACCCCGCCGGATCACTCCGAGACCGTCGAGGGCCAACTCGAGGATCGCGGCTACGGCTACGAGGGATTGTTCAGCGATTACACCGTCGCGCACGGATTGGTCGGGGCACCCGCACAGTACGGACTCTTGGAGAACGCCCGGCGTGGCCGGGTCGGGTTGAGCGTGCCCGACTATCGGCGTGCCATGGCCGAACTATTCGCCCCCTTCACCACGGTGGCGGCCCGCAACCCGTTCTCGTCCTCACCGGTGGCGCGCACCGTGGAGGAGATCCTCACCGTCGACTCCGGAAACCGGATGATCTGCGACCCGTACCCCCGACTGCTGGTGGCACGCGATCAGGTGAACCACGGTGCGGCCGCGGTTCTGATGTCGACGGCGGCTGCGCGCAGACTCGGAGTGCCGGAGGAGAAGTGGGTCTATCTGCGTGGGCACGCCGATGTGGTCGACCAGTCGTTGCTCGATCGCGCCGATCTCAGCTACAACTCCGCGTCGATTCTCGCCGTGCAGGAGGCGTTGGCGGTCGCCGGCATCGGCATCGACGATGTCGCGACATTCGATCTCTACAGCTGCTTTCCGGTGCCGGTGTTCAACTTCTGCGACGGAATGGACTTGCGCCCCGATGACCCGCGTGGGCTGACGCTTACCGGCGGGCTCCCGTATTTCGGCGGTCCGGGCAACAGCTATTCGCTGCACGCGATCGCCGAGACCGTCAACGAAATGCGCTCCAAGCCGGGAACGTTCGGCCTGGTAGCCGCGAACGGCGGCATTATGAGCAAGTACTCGGTGGGGGTGTACTCCACTGAGGCGGCTGAGTGGAATAGCGACAACAGCGCACAACTGTGCGCTTCCGTCGCGGCCCGCCCTGCTGTACCGGTCACTGAGCACCCCGATGGGATGGGAACCATCGAGACTTACACCGTCCGCTATGACTGGCCGGTGCGAACCGGCATCATCGTCGGCCGGCTCGACTCGAACCGGAATCGGTTCATGGCAGTGACTGAGGATCCCGAACTCGTGGCGCTACTCACCGATTCAGAGCCGCTGGGCGCACGCATCAGGGTACGACCGGATGGTAAGACGAACCGGGCCGTCTTGGCCTGAGCGCACTCAGAACGGTGATGCGAGCGCCGAAGCAAACTCGGTGCAGAACCAGGCGACGTCGGAGCGCGAGAACACCAGCGGCGGGCGGATCTTGAGGACGTTGCCATCGCGTCCGCAGACCGAAATCAGCACCCGTCGCTCCCGCATGGCATTGACCAACGCCTTCGCGCCGGCGCGGTCCGGACCGCCACTGTCGGTGATCACCTCGACCCCGATATAGAGCCCTGCCCCCCTGATCTCGCCGACGCGTGGATGGCCCTTGGTCAGGGTGGCTAGTTCGGTGCGTAACAGACCGCCGACCGTCGCGGCGTTGGCCATCAATTGTTCGTCATCAATCACATCGAGTACCGCGGCAGCTGCGGCCATGGTGACCGGGTTTCCACCGAAGGTGTTGAAGTACGGCACATTGTTGGCGAAGGCATCCAGAACCCGGGCCTGGGCCGCCATCGCGGCGATGGGCAAACCATTTCCCATCGGCTTACCCATCGTGACGATATCGGGCAGTACGCCGTGACGGATGAATCCCCACATCGCCTCACCGGTGCGGGCAAAGCCGGGTTGTACCTCATCGGCGATGAACACGCCCCCGGCCTTGTGCACAGCGTCGACCACGGGTGCCAGAACCGACGGATTGGGATAGATCCCGTCGGAGGAGAAGATGGTGTCGACGATCAGGGCACTCAATCCGAAGCCCTTGGTCTGCAGGTCCTCGATCGCGGCTGTGACATCGGCGGCGAAACGGGATGCTAGTTCGGCCGCCGGCACCCGATAGCTGTCCGGTGCCGCGACCACCCGTACGTTCGGATCGACTGATGTCGCACCACCGATTGATGGCGAGATCGCGGTCGTCTTTGCGGTGTTCCCGTGATAGGCATCGCTGGTGATCACTACGCCTGTTGCGCCGGTGTGCATTTCGGCGACCCGAAGAGCGAGGTCGTTAACCTCCGAGCCAGTACAGGCATACATCACCTGACTCACCTGATCGGGCAATGTGGCCAGCAGTCGCTCGCTGTAATCGACGATGCCGTGGTGCAGATAGCGGGTATGGGTGTTCAGCGTGGCGAGCTGGCGGCTGGCCGCCTCGACGACATGCGGGTGGCAGTGGCCGACACAGGCGACGTTGTTATAGGCATCCAGGTAGCACTCACCGTCGACGTCGTAGAGCCGGGTGCCCTCGCCGCGGACCAGGTGCACCGGCTGCTCGTAGAACAACCGATACGCCGGCCCGAGCAGACGGTCACGAGCAGCGATCAAGGATCCGGTCGCCGGATCGACGGGGTGATCGGGGGAGTAACTGTTGGAGTCCATGATGTTCGAAAAGCTCATGTCGCTGTCCCTGATCGGCGGTCGCGGTTCGACTGGTGGGTGGGCACGTTCGGCCTGATTCAACTAGTAGCGCGTGGCAGTGGGTTTTGCCAACTGACGCGAGGTGTCGCGCATCTCGGTGTTTTGGTTCACACTCGGAGCATGCCGGGATTGCCGACCCACCACGAGATGTTCGCGCGAGCGGCGCTGGGTGCTTACGGTCGCCCGACTGAGTCTCACCTGCGGCTGTTGAGCCTGTCGGAGAACGCCACCTACCTCGTCGAAGACGGCGAGCCGATGGTGCTTCGGGTGCACCGTCCGGGCTATCACCCGCTGGCTGCGATCCGCTCGGAACTTGCCTGGATGAAGGCCCTGCGCACTGAGACGCAGGTCGTCACACCTGAACTGATCTCTGCCCGAGACGGCAGCGACGTGGTGGCCGCCGAGGTGAATGGCGACGTGTTGCATGTCGATGCGGTGAGTTTCATCCCGGGATGCACCGCAGAGGAAGATCCCGACAGCGTCGGGTTCGACGAGCTCGGCCGCATCACCGCGATCATGCACGACCACGCGCGCAAGTGGTCCCCACCGGCGGGATTCACGAGATTTCGGTGGGACCTGGATACCATCCTGGGCCCTGAGGCTAGGTGGGGGAACTGGCGACTGGCGCCCGGGCTGACCGACCAGGACCGTTTCTGGATCCAGCGGGCAGCCGATGAGATCACCGCCCGGTTGACCGAGTTTGGTTGTGGCCCTGACAGATACGGTCTGGTCCACGCCGACCTGCGGCTGGCTAATCTGATGGTCGACCCCGCCCAGCCGGGCCGCGGCATCACGGTTATCGACTTTG
>CALQLM010000020.1 GCA_943331415.1 Bifidobacterium breve | reverse complement strand
GTGGTCAAGAACGAAACTGGCATCCACTCCGGCCAGGCATGCGCTGACAAGGCGGATCGCCGCGCCATGGCTGACAACGACGATGTCACTCGTCCAATTCGGATCGTCGAGGTCACGCAGACGCAGATCAGTAAGCACCGGCAGGTAGCGGTCGAGCACATCACGGCCGCTGTCGCCGCCGGGCATAGGGATGCCGAGTTCGCCCCCGCACCATCTCTGATAGACGGCGTTGAACTCCGCGATGGCATCATCGTCGGAACGGTTCTCCAGATCGCCGGCCTGTACCTCGTGGATTCCTTCCACTTCGTCTGCGGCTAGCGAGAATTCGGCACTGATCTCCGTCGCGGTCTGCGCCGCCCGCCGGGCGACCGAATGTAGAAGCAGACCGGGGGGATTACGGCGGGAACGGGCGAAATTACGCGCCTGTTCACGGCCGAGATCGGTAAGTTCGGCACCCGGCGGTCTGGTGTCAAGTCGTCGTTCCACATTTCCGAGCGACTGGCCGTGCCGAACGAGGATAAGCCGACCGCTCATTGCCTGCCGTCGCGCAATCGGGTCAACCACTGTTCGCCGGCGTCGAGGTGCGGTGGCAGCACCCCCGCCGCGTCACCGGTCGGCCACGAACCCAGATAGCGGACGTCGGCGCAGCGTCGGTACAGCGCCTTGAGTGCCTCCGCCACCGCACTGTCCTCGATATGGCCAACACAATCGAGGAAGAAGACGTAGGTACCCAGCCCGGTACGGGTCGGTCGGGACTCGATACGAGTGAGATCGATATCGCGGATGCCGAACTCGTTCATCGCCGAGACGAGTGCACCGGGCGCGCTATCGATTCGCAGCACCACAGAGGTTCTATCGGCACCAGTGCGGGCCGGCGGTGGGCCGGGTGGGCCCACGAGCACGAAGCGGGTGCGCGCGTTGGGTTCGTCGACGACACCCTCGGCCAGCGTCGCCAAGCCGTAGCGCTGCGCCGCCAAGGCGGTACTCACGCCCGCGTCGGCGCGGCCGTCGACAACGTCCAGCGCCGCGGCTGCGTTGGAATTCGTCGGTATGAGTGCGGCCGCCGGAAGGTTGGCAGCCAACCACTGCCGCACCTGGGCGGCGGCAATGGGAAACGCTGCCACGCTGCGCACCCGTCCGGCGTCGACCCCTGGCCGGGTCACGATGCTGAAACACACGTCCAGAGTCAGTTCCGCGTAAATCTGCACTGGAGAGCCACTGGCCAAACTGTCGAGCGTAGGAAGGACGCTTCCCTCGATCGAGTTCTCGATGGGGACGCACGCAAAGTCGGCGGCGCCGGATCGGACCGCCTCCAGTGCAGACTGGGTGCTCTCGGCCGGTTGGGGCGTCAGTTCACCCCCACCCGGCACCACACCGGCGGCAGTCATCTTCAGCAGTGCCGCTTCGGTGAATGTTCCCTCGGGTCCGAGGTAGGCAATGCGAACCACGGGTCAACACTATCCGGTCGGGGCCCCAGCCCGACGGGTCCAGACGCGCGCCGCAGGAGGCACTACCGTTGCAGCGGTGAACGCCACGCACGGCGAGTTCCTCGAAGCCGACCGGAAGACCGTGCGTATCGAGGTCGGGGTCATGCTTGCCATGACATTCGGTGTCAGCGCGGTCATCGCAGTTCTCCAACTTTCCGATGCGATTCTCTCCGGTCTGCCCGGCTACCGGGTGCGGCTCAACCCGAACCAGTCCCGCTACGACCTCATCAACCTCGGCCTCAACCTGGTGTCGGTAGGACAGTTGGTGGCGTGGGGCGCTTTGGCGCTTTACTTGCTGTGGCGTAGTGGAATCAACCCGGCCGGTATCGGACTCGGCCGATTCCGTTGGGGGCCAGATCTTGTGGGTGGTCTTGGTCTGGCGGCGCTGATCGGCATCCCCGGACTGGGCTTCTATCTGGTCGCCCGAGCGATAGGGATCAACGCCGAGGTGGAACCGTCGGCATTGCACAGTTCCTGGTGGCGCATCCCGGTACTGATCCTGGCGGCTTTCGCCAACGGCTTCGCCGAAGAGGTGGTCGTGGTGGGGTACCTGATCACGCGGCTGCGGCAGTTGGGCCTCACATCACCCCGGGCGGTTTTGGCCTCCAGCGTGTTGCGCGGGGTTTACCACCTCTACCAGGGCTTCGGTGCCGGCCTGGGCAATGTGGTGATGGGCCTGGTGTTCGGGTACGCCTGGTGTCGGACGGGGCGGCTCTGGCCGCTGGTTATCGCTCACGGAATCATCGACTCAGTGGCTTTCGTCGGGTACGCGCTGCTGGCGGGCCGCATCGGCTGGCTCCGGTGACCGGGCACCAGTACCCGGGCGCGGATCCGCCGACGGATCGAATTCCGCGAGTGCGTCCGCCGTCGGTTCCGCCGCCGCCGCAGGAACCCGCTCAGGTCATCCGTCGTGGTCCGGCCCCCGGGCCGCCGCCGGCCCGGGTTCCCCCCCGCGCACCGGGGCCGCTGCCGCTTCCGCCGAGACGGCCGATCCCACACCGGGAGGCGCGTGTCGCCGCTCCGACGTCGTGGCCAGCGCAGCGGCCGCCGCCCCCCAGTCCGCCCCCTCGACCGCTGCCCCCACCACCGCGACCGAGCACGCCCCGGAAGGTATCGGCCCGCCCAGCGCATGACGCTGGCCGGCCTCCTACGATCGCGAAGCCCGCCCGACCGGCGGGATCCGCGAAACGCCACCGCGTCGCCGCCAGGAAGAAAATTCGATGGGGACGACGAATTATTCTGAGCGCCTTCACTTTCGGACTGGTAACCGTGATGGCAACGCTGGCCACGGCGATGTGGATCGAGTCGTCGCTACGGCGGATCACGGTGTTCAGCGAATATCCCGAGCGTCCTGCCGCAGCAAGCGGCACCAACTGGTTATTGGTCGGGTCCGACAGCCGCGGTGATCTGAGTCCGCAGCAGCAGGCCGAGCTGTCCACCGGTGGCGATCTCGGGAACGGCCGCACCGACACGATCTTGCTGGTGCACATCCCGCGTATCGGTTCCGGTCAGCCGGCGACCATGGTGTCCATCCCCCGCGACTCCTATGTGGACATTCCGGGCTATGGCACCGACAAGATCAATGCGGCCTTCGCCGAAGGAGGGCCGCAACTGCTGGCGCAGACCGTCGAGATGTCTACCGGTTTACGACTCGATCACTATGCGGAAATCGGGTTCGCCGGGTTCGGCGCAATCGTCGACGCACTCGGGGGTATCGAGGTGTGTCCACCGGAACCCATCATCGACCCGCTTGCCGGAATCGACCTTCCGGCGGGCTGTCAGACTCTCGACGGCCGTAATGCCCTGGGCTACGTTCGCAGTCGCGCCACGCCCCGGGCAGACCTGGATCGGATGCTGCATCAGCGGGAGTTCATGTCGGCCATGCTGATGCGCGCCGGTAGCCCGGCATTCCTGCTCAATCCGTGGCGCTGGTATCAAGTCCCGCATGCCGCGGTGGCGGCTCTGACGGTCGATCAGGATTCTCATGTGTGGAATCTGGCCCAGTTGGGTTGGGCTCTGCGCGGATCGCTCGAGACGGTCACCGTTCCGATCGGTGAGTTCACCGGAAACGAATCCGGCGCTGTTGTGATCTGGGACTACGAGGCGTCAGGTGCTTTGTTCGACGCACTGCGCACAGATTCTGCGATGCCACAGCAGGTCCGCGACGCGCAGCCGTAGCTAGTGTCGGTCGGCTCCGCTGGAACCCCTGCCTTCGTTGGGCCCCCTGTTTTCAATCAACCCGTGTTGAAGCCAATTCTTGGTCCGTCCCGGGTGATTGGTGGCGATCCAGCCCACCCCGATGTCGCGACAGAACTCGATATCTTCGTAGTGGTCGACCGTCCAGCAGTACATCGCTCGGCCCTGCGCTGCAGCCCGATCGACCAGGTCGGGATGTTCCCGCAACGTTGCAATGGAAGGACCGACGGCCGTGGCACCCACGGTCGTCGCCGCACCACCACCTAGGTAGCGCGAGGTCTCACCAAGCAGCACGGTGGGGAGCATGGGCGCTGCGCGGCGGATTCGCCATACCGCGGCAGCGGAGAAGGACATCACCACGGCGCGGGAAAGGTCAGCCGAGGCCGGGGAGGCAATTCCGTAACGGTGCAATAAGGCCAGCACTTTGCTCTCCACCAATGCGCCAAAACGCACTGGATGTTTGGTTTCAATAAAAACCTTGACCGGCCGGTTCCAGTCGAGCACCAACCGGACCAGATCGTCAAGGGTGAGAAGTCCGGTACCGCCCCCGGCGTCATCGGATCGCCAGCTGCTATGCCAAGTGCCCCAATCGAATTGCTTCAGCTCGGCCAGCGTCATATCGCTGACTAGACCTGTTCCTGTCGAGGTGCGGTCAACCCGCCGATCGTGCACGCAGACAAGATGGCCGTCAAGGGTCAGCCGAACATCGCACTCGACTCCATCGGCGCCCTCCTGGAGGGCGAGCTCATAGGCGGCCAGAGTGTGTTCGGGACGATCAGCTGATGCGCCGCGATGGGCCACCACGAAGGGACGGTGCTCTCCGTGCGGTGCGGCGGCCGACGACATAGGCCTACGCTGCCGGTTCCCGGTCTTTGGATTCGGCAGCCGCGTCCGATTCTTCGTCATCATCATCGGCTGGATCGACGGGCGCGTCGTCAATGGGCTGTGCAACGGCGTGATCACCGGGCACGATCACCCAGCGGTTCAACGGGCGTTCCACCGGCTTGCGGACGAATCCATCGAAGACCCGCCACAGCAGTGCCAGCACTGCCAACCCCGCTAGATAGGCGATGATCACGGTCACGGTGTTATCCGCAATCGCTTGGGGTTCGGTGGCCGAACTGGTCCAGATCGCCCACACCGAAATCGCGGTCGAAAATATCCATGCGATCCACCACAGCGTGATCGGCCCACGCAGCCGCACCTGGGAATGCTCGGCTCGGGCCAACTCGATCAAGAACACCGGCGCCCACACCAGGTTCACGACCGGGATGAGGCAGCCGGCCCACAACTCCCATTCCGAGCGCGGATCGTCGCGGCCGTGGAACCGGAACACCTCGGCCCGTCGGCCGATCAGCCACGAAGTCATGACGGCGGCGGTGACGATGACGGCCACTATCGCCGCCAGACTGACCAGCACTCCCATCAGCAGGGTGCCGTTAGCCACGAGCGGCGGGAGCAGTCTCGTTCGGTTGATGAGCAGCAGCAGGTAGCGCAAGATGTGCGCCATCGCGGCCAGTATGAAAACGGCCCCTGCCGCCAGCAATGTGGCTCGCACCGCGATGACGGACGGGCTTTTCCTTAGCTCCTGGTGTCCCGTGGCGAGGCCCGGAACAATCGGATCGACCAGCCCCCAGCGCGGGACGCTTCGATACCGCGGGGTCGGCCCCAGGCTTCGCCGCCGGACCCGCGGCGGGGGCGGTGGTCCCGGGCGGACTGCGATCCACCGGAAGCCCGCAGGCCGCTTCGATGCAGCGCGCTGCTGATCACGCGGAACAGGAGCGCCCGGACGTCCACCCGCCCCGTACAGCGGCGGCGGAGTCGACGGTGCGAGCAGGGGACCATTGCAGCGCGGGCACCAGACCCGCTGGCTATCCCGCACATTCCACCGTGTCCCGCACCGGGAGCACACCTGAATCACCGGTCCAGCCTAGCGAGGACACCGGAATGGCCGAGCGACCGTCGCCAGACCGCTTCGCTGTATACCCGGTTAATAGCTGGTGATCTCCTTGGCGCAGCGTTCTCCCGATTGGACCGCGCCGTCCATGGTGCCGCGCTTGATGTACGGCGCCGTGTGCTCGCCGGCGAAGTGGACGGAGCCCTCCCGGCCGGCTTCGGCTCCGCCGAAAGTGGTGAATCCGTTCAGACCGTAATAGGCGTAGGAACCCTTCACCCAGGGATCGGCGGGCCAGTTGTCGAGGTAGAACTGCCCAGCGATTTCCTTCGTGCTGGCGGCGGCCCACAATTTGTCGATGGCGAGGTTGGTCTCTGCGATGACCGAAGCCGATGCAAGCCCGTGGGCGGGCGCGGTGCCGTAGTTGCGGTTGTTGAGCGCCAGCAGCCAGGCCGGACTCTTCGCCTGATAGCTCGCCTGCCAGGTGGCACCGGTGACCATGTCCGACGAGGAATCGCCGCTTTGTTTCTGATCCGACCACGGCCGCGCACTGAACTGAATGTTCAGCTTGGCGTTGGTACCCATGGGCTCGTTGCGGATCGCCAGGGTCTTGGCAGCCGAGAAACCTGCTCGGGTGAGGTCCACGGTTCGCAGAATCGACAATGGAATGGCGATCACGACGCGGTCCGCCACCACATCTGTCTTGGTGGTTCCGCTGCTGAAGGTCAGCGTGTATGACTTATCGGTGTTGAGACGGATCGCCGTGAGTTGCTGTCCCAGGCGGACCGTACCGACGGGCAGGTTCGCGGCGAGTGCCGTTGCGAGAGTGTCGTTTCCGCCCGGCACGGCATAGCGCTCGTCATAACCGGACTCCGCACCCCAGAAGTTCCCCTCCTCCAAGATGCCGTGGATCGAACTGGTCAGCTCGGCAGGCCCGCCATACTCCTGTCCGAACATCGCCTTCAGATAGCTGCGAGCGTTTCGGTCCGAGGTCGCAGCGTCGATATACGCCGCGAGCGACTGTGCGTCCTTGGTTCTGGCCCACGCATTGGACGCCGCATAGGTAGGGATCGCCCTGCCGATCTTGATCCAGTCTTGAGCGCATTGTTTGTTGAACGCGCCGACGGATGCGGCAAGTGACCTCCAGAGGATCTTGGTCCCACCAAAGAAGTACAGCTCTTCAGCGGTGGTCGAGTTCAGAAACGTGTCGACGAGAGGGCCAAGACCGAGTTCAGTCACCAGATTTTTGATCGTGGGTTCGTTGGAACTGATGCCCGAGGGTCCGGCCTCGGTGTACTGGCCGCCGGAGCCGCTGCGGATCGTGCGAGCCCGACCGCCCACGCGGGTCTGCGCCTCATACACCGCAGGTGTCCAGCCCTTGAGCTTGTAGATCCGGTAGGCGGCGGTGAGCCCGGCGAAGCCAGCCCCGACGACCACCACGCGGGGCGCGGTCACCGCGTTCGCCGGTGGGGAAAGCACGCTCAGATCCGCCACCGCCCCGGCCGCTGCGATCAGCGCACTGCGCTGCAGGAAGTCGCGGCGACCCATCCCAGCCCGCAGCATTGCCGCGACTCGGTCACGTTCGTCCTGCTGGTGGGCAGATAACTCCAGCGAAATAGCGAGGCGGCGTTCTCGATCCTCTTCGCGGCGTCCGAAGACGTCATCGACTCCAACACCGGTCGCCTGTGCCTCATGCTCGGCAGCGCGCAGCCTCCGCGCCCACTGTCGGAATCGGTCACCAGTCATCGTCGCTCATCGCCCGCCGGGCCGCATCTGCCAATCATCACCTCAAACAACCGTTCGTCTGGACCGCAACACGCTTCGCCGATCCGCAAGGCAGGGTTGGGACGGCGAGCAGATTTGTGGCACACCGTGCCGATTACGCGCGCCGGCCGGTACAGCAATAAAGGGGCTATCCACAATTTCCACAGGTCTATACACATCTCCTAGTGCCATGAAAAGCCCACTGAGCAGCAGCTTTCTGACCAGTAGGCAACCCCCTCTGTGGATAACTCACCTCCGATTCAGACTGCTGATCAACAGGCGAATGGGCGGCGAGCGAAATGCGTTGGTGGGCTAACGTTCAGCACCCTCAGCCCGACTCACCGTGCGACACGCCGCCGGTTCCTGCTCCGCTGTGCGGACGGGGCCACCTGAGTCGGGCGGTCCGGCCGGTGCGCTCTTTGAAACCCATGGGACAGCGGGCTATGATCGCGTTCGCGCACGTCGCTGTGACAAATTTCACTAGGACTTTCACGAAGTCCGGTAGGGGGACGGGTAGTTGAACACGCAGGTCACGTCACTCTGATGGCGTCTCAGCCGACTGAGTCTTCCGCTGCCCAGGTTTCGCCCTGGACGGTGTGCTCATCGACCTGTAACCGTTCCTACCTGGTTGCGGCCATGCGCGCCGGTGTCATCGCCCTGGTGCTGCTGGGCATCCTCGCCCTGATCGTCCTGTTCTGAGCTGAGCCGGACCCGCACTGCGCCGGGAGGGATAACGGCGACACCTGTTCTTGCGGTGCGCGCGGCCATAGAGCAATGTGAGAGTTCCAGTGGATCGTCGACCGCTGATCACCGAATACTGAGGAAGGAACTTCGTGGCTGACTACACCTTGCCCGAGTTGGACTGGGACTACGGCGCACTGGAGCCCCACATCTCCGGCCAGATCAACGAGTTACACCACAGCAAGCACCATGCCGCCTATGTCGCCGGGGCCAATGCGGCGGTGGCCAAACTTGAGGAAGCGCGCGCCAACGACGATCACGCCGCCATCTTCCTCAATGAGAAGAACCTCGCCTTCCACCTCGGCGGTCACGTCAATCACTCGATCTGGTGGAAGAACCTGTCGCCCAGCGGCGGGGATAAGCCGACCGGAGACTTGGCGGCCGCTATCGACGACGCGTTCGGCTCCTTCGACAAATTCCGCGCGCAGTTCACCGCG
>CALQLM010000019.1 GCA_943331415.1 Bifidobacterium breve | reverse complement strand
CTGGCCCTGGTCGTGCTGCTGTATTCGACCTTCTTCATGTTCTTCTTTCTGGCCGAACTACTCGATACCTGGCTGTGGCGCTGGGCGGGATTTTTGATCGTCTTCATCCTGATGCTGGTCATGACCGCGGTTTTCGCCCTCTTGGGCTACCTCAAAGTGCGCCGCATCCGCGGTCCGCAACAGACCATCGAGTCGGTCAAGGAAACCACCGCGGCACTGACTCCGGCGAACTTCAAGTCCCCGGGGCCTGCCCCCGCGCCCATCACCACGACGGAGCCGGCACCCGCTGACCCGTCGGGTTGGTGATGACCCAGCCCGACCCATCGGTAACCCGTATCGCGGGACCGTGGCGCCACCACGATGTCCACGCCAACGGCATCCGGTTTCAGTGCGTCGAGGCCCTGGACGACTCCGGCGACGACACTCCCGTCACCACCCGGCCGCTGGTGATCCTGCTGCACGGCTTCGGGTCATTCGGGTGGTCATGGCGACATCAATTGCGCGGACTGACCGGGGCTCGGGTGGTGGCGGTTGACCTTCGCGGATACGGCGGCAGTGACAAACCACCGCGCGGCTACGACGGCTGGACCCTGGCCGGAGACACCGCCGGCCTGGTTCGCGCGTTAGGCCACACATCGGCCACCCTCGTCGGTCATTCCGACGGCGGACTTGTCTGCTGGGCCACCGCAGTACTGCATCCCCGGGCGGTTCGCGCGATCGCCCTGATCAGTTCGCCCCACCCCGCGGCGCTGCGGGCATCGGTGGCGAGCGGCGGGGGTCAGCGTCACGCTCTGCTACCCAGCCTCCTGCGTTATCAGGTCCCGCTGTGGCCCGAGCATGCCCTCACCCGACACGATGGCGCGGCCCTCGAGGCCCTGGTGCGCAGCCGGGCCAGCGAAAAATGGGCTGCTTCTGCGGACTTCGCCACAACCATCACCCACCTGCGTCAGGCCATCCAGATTCCGTCGGCGGCCCATTCGGCACTGGAGTATCAGCGCTGGGCTGTTCGCAGCCAGTTGCGCGGCGAGGGCCGAAGGTTCATGAAGCTGATGAACCAACGGCTTGACATTCCATTGCTACACCTGCGAGGCGGCGCCGATCCATATGTGCTCAACGATCCGGTTGAACGCAGCCATCGTTATGCGCCGCGCGGTCGATTCGTAGGCATCCCCGGCGTTGGCCACTACGCCCACGAGGAAGCGCCGGTCATTGTCAACGCGGAATTGCAACAATTCCTGGCATCGCTTTGATTCCGCTCAGTTCTTGACGCAGGCACCCGTCGGAACCTTCGCGGTGTTGCCGATCTTGGCAAGCTGCCGCGACACCTCGTTGGTCGTCATGACGAACCCGGTGTCGTTGTCGTCAACAGCGGCGCCGAATACGACACCAATCACCTGTCCGGCGCGATTGATCATCGGGCCACCCGAATTACCCTGTCGCACCGTGCCTCTGATCGTGTAGACCTCGCGATTGACCGTGGTGCTCTTGTAGATATCGGGACCGTTCAATTCGATGATCTCGCGGACCCGAGCGGGGGTGGCAACAAAGTCACCACCACCCGGATATCCGAGCACCACCGCGTCCGTTCCGCTTTTAGCGGGCTGATCGGCAAATACCAATGGCTGCTGGGGAAGGTTCGGAACGTCGAGGATCGAGATATCGGCGCTCGGGTCATAGGAGACGACCGTGGCGTCATACTTCTTGCCCTCGGCTTCCACAGTGACACTGTCCGAACCGGCGACGACATGGGCATTGGACATGACCCGATTCGGCGCGACCACGAAACCCGTTCCCTCAAGCACCTTTTGGCAGGACTGCGCGACACCACGGATCTTGACCACACTGGGCCGTGAGCGAGCCACCACGAGGCTGTCGGCCAATGTGGCATCCGGTGGGTCCACGTTCTGGGCCGGGGCGGGGCCCAAGGGTTCCAATGCATTCGGCAATCCCGAAGTACTCAACAGTGCCGACATTCGTTTGGGAACCGTCCGCAACCAGTCCGGCGCGTACTTGTCCACCTCAGCGATCACCTTGGAGCCGCGAACCGCGGAAGCCAGACCAACCTGGCCAGACGATGTCAGCGGGCTACCCAGCAGCCAGGCGGCGATCAGGACGACGACCAGTTGCAGCGCCACCCCGACGATCGAGTCGACGACCCGCACCGGCGCGCTTCGGATAGAACCCCGCACAGCGCGGCCCAACACCACACCGGCAACCTCCCCGATCACCACCAGTACCAGGATCAGGAAAAGTGCGGCGAACAACTTCCCGCGCGACGACCCAACGTGGCTGATGACGTGCGGCGCCAGCATGACACCGGCGATAGCGCCAAGCACCACGCCGACAAAAGACATCAGCGAGCCCAGTGCGCCGGATCGCCAGCCCGAAATCGCCGCGATGAGCGCCACCGCGATCACGGCGATGTCCAACCATTGCGAACTCGTCAAAACGGTTCCTCACTGTTGCCGGCACGGTCGTCGGCGACGAGCGCCATCGCGTCGTCCAACTCCCGAACGTCCTCGGTATTCCATGGTTGTGCCCATCCGGCCACATCAAGCATGGCTGAGATTACGTGACCGGTGAATCCCCATACCAGCATCTCGTTGAGCATGAAGGCCGGACCTGCATAGCGGTGTTCGCCGCCGGAGCGGCACACCATCAGACGGTTCTCCGGATTGATGAAGGCACGCAGCGGAACCCGCGCGACGACGGCGGTCTCAGCCTCATCGACGACCGTGACCGGCCCCGGATCCGGTGAGTAGGCGAGAACCGGAACGACATGGAATCCCGACGGCGGGATAAACATCCGCTCCAAGGTCGCCAGTGGGTGAAGCCGACCCGGGTCGATACCGGTCTCCTCCTGCGCCTCACGTAACGCGGTCGCCACCGGACCGGCATCCCCCGAGTCGGCGGCGCCGCCGGGAAAAGCGGCCTGCCCGGCGTGGTGGCGCACACTGCTTGCACGCACGGTCAGAAGCAGGTCGGCGTCGACGGGCACCTCTCCGGGCGGGTGGTCGACATGCGGCCCGGAGAACAGGACCAGGACGGCTGCGTCCCGGTCCGACCTATTCGCCTGCGCAGCGTTTCGAGCGCCGGTCAGAGCGGTCAGCAATTCCGGCGGCACGCGTCGGCGGTAGGCGTCGGGCACCCGGTGAACGTTGTCGATCAGTGGTGCCAGCCAGGGCGGCCCGGCCGCTGGATGAAGTGGGGCGGTCCCGCGCGGGTGGGAATTGGCCGAAGCCCTCATCGGCCCCTCCCCTCGTTCATGGTCACGTCGTGGGATCTGACGTCGTCCGGTCTCATCGAAGCGCGGAATCCACCGCGGCGGCGATCTCGTCGGTACTGGTGAAGGCACGCGGCAGGATCTCGGCAACGCTACCGTCCGGGCGAAGAATCACCGTTGCAGGCATCACGTTGGGCACCTTCAGGGCGGCGGCGATGCTGTGCCGTCCATCTTGGAACACCGGCAGTCGGACACCGAGTTCGGCCATCCTCAGCAGCGCGGCAGTCTCGTTCTCGTCCTGATGGACGGTCACGACGGTCACCGCCGCACCCACCCGCCGCTGGTAGGCCTCCAGCGCTGGCAGTTCGGCCGCGCAGGGACCGCACCAGTAGGCCCACAGGTTGAGTACCACCGTCCTGCCGGCCAGCGCACGGGCCACCTCGACCGGGGCGCCGTTGCCGGCACATTCAACGACGACACCGCGCAGTTCCGCCGAGACCGCACCGCTGCCGTCGGCCGGGCACGGCGGCAGGTCGGCACGGCGGCGCGGTCCGGCGAGCGCCTCGGGGGTGTCGGCGTCACGATGGGCGCGTGCGGCTTGCTCGGCCGGGCCCGCAACCGAGGCTTCGGGGCGCTCAGTGAGCTGAAGAGTCAGGGCCACCACCAGTGCCGCGATAACGGCAAGCACCGCCAGCGTCCAGCGGGTCGCGGTGCTCATCGGCCCTGTGTTCATCGGCCCTGGGCTCATCGGCCCTGCAACCCGGCCAGTGCGAGAAGATGCTCGGTCTCGGGACCTTTAACTAACTGGGCGGCCACGAGCCGATCAGTGGGTCCCTCGCCATAGGACGGACAGTCCTTGGCCAGCACACACACCCCGCACGCCGGTTTGCGCGCGTGGCAGACCCGGCGGCCGTGAAAGATCACGCGGTGGCTCAGCAGCGTCCACTCAGCACGTTCGATGAGGTCCCCCACCGCATGTTCCACCTTGACCGGATCGGTTTCTGCGGTCCACCGCCAGCGGCGTACCAGCCGGCCGAAATGGGTATCAACGGTGATTCCCGGGATGCCGAAGGCGTTGCCCAGAATCACGTTGGCGGTCTTTCGCCCGATCCCGGGCAGGGTCACCAATTCGGCCAGCGTGCAGGGAACGTCACCGCCGAAACGTCCGACAAGTTCACTCCCGAGGCCGATCAGCGAATTGGCCTTGTTTCGATAAAACCCGGTCGGTCTGATCAGTTCCTCGAGTTCGGAGCGGTTTGCCTCCGCGTAGTCGCGCGCGGTGCGGTACTTCGCGAACAAAGCTGGGGTGGTCAGGTTGACCCGCTTATCGGTGCATTGGGCCGACAGGATCGTCGCGACCGTCAACTCAAGCGGATTGGTGAAGTCCAGTTCGCAGTAGACGTTGGGGAAGGCGCCCGCCAGTGACCGGTTCATCCGGCGGGCCCGTCGGACCAGTCCGAGATGAGTTTCCCCATCCCACTTCGCGGCCCCTGTCCCCGACTTTCTCGCTGAGCCTGCCGTCACGAACGTCAGGGTACTGACGGCCGCTGCCTTACCGCCGACAGACCGGTGGCAATTCGTGATCCCGATGAGACCTCGCCCCGGTTAACTTCCCCGCTATGTCCTGGTTCGTAGCGGCGTGTTTCCCCGGGCTCCTGATGCTCTCGACCTACGGACTGCAGCGGATCGAAAGCGGGATGCACGACGACCTCCCGGCAGTCGGCGAAATCGTCTCGGGGATCGAGCAGGCCGCCTGGGACGCTGGAGACATGGCAGTGCCGCTTGCCGTGCCAAACCTGTCGGACTTCAGCGCGCGGATCGAACCCGGCCTTCGCCTGCTGGCCGACGAACCGGGTTTGCCAACACGGCCCAATCGACTGTTTCAACCAACCGGATACCCCAATCCTGTGTAGCGTGATCACTTCGCCAAGACGGCAAACTCTAAGCTTGCGGCCAGCCGTGCTGGAACGTGCGCTTAAAGACACCGATGAGCTAAGGAAGGCAACGTGGACGAGATCCTGGCGAGGGCCGGAATCTTCCAGGGGGTCGATCCCAGCGCCGTAGCGGCGTTGACCAAGCAACTTCAGCCTGTGGATTTCCCGCGGGGCCACACGGTTTTCGCCGAGGGGGAACCCGGCGACCGGCTCTACATCATCATCTCGGGCAAAGTGAAGATCGGCCGCCGTTCCTCCGACGGTCGCGAGAACCTGCTGACGATCATGGGGCCGTCGGACATGTTCGGCGAGCTGTCGATTTTCGACCCGGGCCCGCGCACCTCCAGTGCCACCACGATCACCGAGGTGCGTGCGGTGGCCATGGACCGTGACGCGCTGCGGGCGTGGATCGCCGACCGCCCCGAGATCGCCGAACAGCTGTTGCGGGTGCTCGCACGCCGACTGCGTCGGACCAATAACAATCTCGCGGATCTGATCTTCACCGATGTGCCCGGCCGGGTCGCCAAGCAGCTTTTGCAACTCGCCCAGCGGTTCGGAACGCAAGAGGGCGGCGCGATGCGGGTAACCCACGACCTCACCCAGGAGGAGATCGCCCAACTCGTCGGCGCATCCCGGGAAACCGTCAATAAGGCGCTGGCCGACTTTGCCCATCGAGGCTGGATCAAACTCGAAGGCAAGAGCGTACTGATCTGCGACTCCGAGCGACTCGCGCGCCGAGCACGCTGACCTCGTCGCCCACGGCTGCTCGCACTCAGGTGGCGGAGCGCAGGTAGGCCAGTTGGGCGCGGACCGAGGACTCCGCCGGTTCCCAGAGTTTTTCGTCGACGTCGGTATAGACGTACTCGACCACCTGCCGGGGGGTGACGTCGTCACCGAGCACCCGCACCGCCTGACGCACTTGCTCCAGCCGTTCGTGGCGGTGGGCTAAGTACCCCGCAGCTATAGCGCTCAGATCATCGAGTTCGGGACCATGGCCAGGCAACACCGTACGCCGGCCCAGCCCCTGAAGCCGTCGCAACGAATCGAGGTAGTCGACCAGGCTGCCATCCTCGTCATCGATGACGGTCGTCCCGCGGCCCAGAACGGTGTCGGCGGTGAGCACCGCATCATCGAGAACGAAGCTCACCGAGTCGGCGGTGTGACCCGGTGTGGCCAGCACGGCGATCCGCAGCCCGGCGGCATGGATCACCTCCCCGTCGCGCAGGTGCCCACCCATGTTCCGCAGAAATCCGCTACCCACCGACCGGACGGTGGCACCGGTGGCCGCGGCGATCTTGTCGATGCCACCGGTGTGGTCTCCGTGGCGATGGCTGATGAGCACCAGCGCGATTCGCCCCAGCGCCGCCAGTCGGTCGAGATGGTCATCCTGATCTGGTCCCGGATCAACGATGACGACGTCGTCACTACCGGGACCGCGCAGCACCCAGGTGTTGGTGCCCTCCAGCGTCATCGTGCCGGGGTTTTCACATAACAGAACAGATGCCGTCTCAGTGACCGGCCGTAGCACGCCGTAGGCGGGAGGGCCAGCTGGCCTCATTTCCGGGCCGCGACGTTCCGGCACGCCGGTCACCTCACCTCGACGACGAGCTCAACCTCCACCGGGGCATCTAAAGGCAGCTCGGAAACGCCCACCGCCGATCGCGCATGCGCGCCAGCCTCGCCGAATACCTCTCCGAGGAACTCTGAGGCGCCGTTGATGACGGCAGGCTGACCGTTGAAACCGGGTGCCGAGGCGACGAAGCCCACCAGCTTGACGACCCGGACCACGGAGTCGATTCCCACCAGGGCGTCAATCGCCGCCAGCGCATTGAGAGCACAGGTTCGGGCGGCAACCTTGCCCTCTTCCGGCGGCACCTCGGACCCCACCTTGCCACTGTGGGTCAGCTCGCCGGACCGCAGTGGCAGCTGGCCAGAGGTGTACACCAGATTGCCGGTGCGTACCGCCGGGATGTAGGCGGCCAACGGTGTGGCCACCGCGGGCAGGGTGATTCCGAGCTCGGCAAGCCGAGCTGACACCGTCACTTGGGCCTCTTGAGATAGGCGACGTGTTGCTCGCCCGTCGGGCCGTTGAGCACCGCGACCAACTCCCAGCCGTCGGCGCCCCACTGGTCGAGGATCTGCTTGGTCGCGTGGGTCAGCAACGGAATGGTGGCGTATTCCCAGGTGGTCGTTTGGCTCATGACGGAAGCCTATCGCTCCACGCGACCCGGGACAGGGCCGCTACGGGCTTGGATAGCATGACCTAGTGGCGACCAAACCGAGTGACCGCAGTGCCGTCGGCTGGCCTGCCCGACTGACCGAGGCCCGACTGCACATCGTCACCGGCAAGGGCGGGACCGGAAAGACCACCGTCGCTGCGGCGCTGGCGTTGACCCTGGCAGCTGGGGGTCGCAAGGTCCTATTGGTGGAAGTCGAAGGGCGCCAAGGGATTGCGCAGCTTTTTGACGTTCCCCCGCTGCCGTACGAGGAGACCAAGGTCGCGACGGCTGAAGGTGGCGGACATGTCAATGCGCTCGCCATCGAGCTCGAGGCGGCCTTCATGGAATACCTCGATATGTTCTACAACCTCGGGATCGCCGGACGTACCCTGCGGCGGATCGGAGTCATGGAGTTCGCGACAACGATTGCTCCCGGGCTGCGGGACGTGCTGTTGACCGGCAAGATCAAGGAATCGGTGATTCGGGTGGACGCCAAAAAGCGGCCTGTCTACGACGCGGTCGTGGTGGATGCCCCGCCGACCGGCCGTATCGCCCGAGTCCTCGACGTGACCCAGGCGATTTCGGATCTGGCCAAGGGCGGCCCGGTGCACTCCCAGGCCGAAAGCGTGGTTCGACTCCTGCACTCTGACCAGACGGCGATCCACTTGGTCACACTGTTGGAGGCCCTGCCGATCCAGGAGACCATCGAAGCGATCGACGAGCTTGAGAGTCTCGACCTACCGATCGGCAGTGTGATCGTCAACCGCAATATCCCGCCCTTCCTGCCTGCCGGCGATCTGGCCGGAGCGGCCGAAGGTGAGATCAACGCGGATGCCGTCCGAGCCGGTCTGTCCCGCGTGGGAATCACCTTGTCCGATGCCGACTTCGCAGGCCTTCTCACCGAGACTGTCGAACATGCCGGCAGGATCAGCGCCCGATCCGAGAGTTCACGCGAACTCGACAAACTCAAAGTGGCACGACTTGAGCTGCCGACCATCGCCGATGGCGTGGACCTGGGCAGCCTCTACGAACTTGCCGAAGTCCTCGCCCAGCAAGGCGTCAGATGAGCGCAGCGAAGAGGACCAGACCGGTTGAGCAGATGAGCGCAGCGAAGAGGACCAGACCGGTTGAGCAGATGAGCGCAGCAACAGCGATAAGGACCAATCCGTGAGCGGGACACCTCCAGCACTGGACATGAAATCGATCCTCTCCGACAGGTCCAACCGCGTGGTGGTGTGCTGCGGAGCCGGCGGAGTAGGAAAGACGACGACAGCAGCGGCAATGGCGCTGCGGGCGGCTGAGTACGGACGTACCGTCGTCGT
>CALQLM010000018.1 GCA_943331415.1 Bifidobacterium breve | reverse complement strand
CGCCAACAACCTCGAGTCGGTGTTGACCTATGAGGGCACCTCCGAGATGCACATGCTCTCCATCGGACGGGCCCTCACCGGATACGCGGCGTTCCGCTGAGATGAGCTCTGCCGCGGCGCTGCGCCAGCTCATCGCCGGGCACTGGCGGGCCGGCAACGGCGAAAGAGTGCAGAGCCTGAGCCCGACGCGGCCTGACGTCGTCATTGCCGAAGGCGAGTCGGCCACCGTCGGTGATGTCGATGAGGCCGTTGACGCCGCGCGCCGCGCTCTGCCCGGGTGGGCGGGGATGCCGATTCATCAGCGCGGCGCCATATTGGCCGCCGCAGCCACGATCGTCGAGCGCAATGGCGCCGACTGGGGCCGTGAGTTGACCCTCGAAGAGGGCAAGACGCTCGCCGAGGGCATTGCCGAGGTGGGCCGCGCCGCGCAGATCCTGCGCTACTACGCCGCCGAGGGCGACCGGCAGGCCGGAGAGATTTTCGCCTCCCCGCGTGCGGGCGAACAGATTCTCGTGACCCGCAAACCGATCGGCGTGGTCGCGGCGATCACGCCGTTCAACTTTCCGATCGCAATCCCGGCCTGGAAGATCGCGCCGGCCCTGGTCTACGGAAACACGGTGGTCTGGAAGCCCGCGAGTTCGGTGCCACTGCTGGCCGTGCGCCTCGCCGAGGCGCTGACGAGCGCCGGTCTGCCACCCGGTGTGCTGAATCTGGTGATCGGTGATTCAGTCGCCGGTGACGCACTGGTCAGTCATGCCGCTGTCGATGCGATTACCTTCACCGGCTCGACAGGGGTGGGCAGGCGGATCGCGGCGGCGGCCGCGGCCCGCGGCGTACCGGTCCAGGCGGAGATGGGCGGTAAGAACGCCGCAGTCGTCCTCGACGACGCCGACTTCGCTCTCGCTGTTGAGCAGGTGATGTTAGGCGCGTTTCGCAGCAGTGGGCAAAAGTGCACGGCTACTTCGCGATTGGTGCTCACCGAAGGAATCGCCGATCGGTTCCTGGCGGCGCTGACCACGAAGGCTGACAGTCTGACGGTTGGGGACCCGAGCGCCGAGGCAACCCAGATGGGCCCCGTCATCAGCCGCTCGGCACAGTCCGACATCGTCGGTGGTATCGATACGGCCAAAGCCCAGGGGGCATCAGTACTGGCCGGCGGCGGAGGTTACAGCGACGGTCCGCTCGCGCACGGCCACTTCGTGGCTCCGACGATCGTCGAGCTGACGACACCGGCTGACATTTGGACTGAGGAGTTGTTCGGGCCGGTGCTGGCGGTGCGTCGGGCCACCGATGTCGACCACGCCTTCGCATTGGCCAATGACAGCGAGTTTGGGCTCTCCGCAGCGGTTTTCACCCAGGACCTCACTCGGGCACTCCAGGCGATCGACCGCGTCGATGTCGGGGTTCTGCATATCAACTCAGAATCCGCCGGTGCCGATCCGCATGTGCCCTTCGGCGGCGCCAAGCGCAGCGGTCTGGGGCCGAAGGAGCAGGGCGGGGCGGCGCGGGAGTTCTTCACCCACACCACCACGGTGTATCTGCGGGGCGGCGCTCCACACGCCTGAATCAGTGCACGCCGTCCATAAGGAGGCTGATGCGCGGCGCTATCGCCCACACGATCAACCCGATGACCACGGCGGTGCTACCGATGATCCCGAAGTAGGCGAACTCGTGCGCCGGGTCGTAGTACCGGGCCAGAACGCCCGACATCGCCGTACCCAATCCCACTGAGAAGAAATACAGCGCCATCATCTGTGCGCGAAAGGCATTCGGCGCCAGTTGGGTGGTCACCGACAATCCGATCGGCGACAGCAGCAGTTCCGAGATCGCGAAGGCCGCCATGACGACCACGACGAACAGCACCGGAACCGACCGCCCGGTGGTTCCGGCCATAGCCATGAACAGCAGGAAAGCCAATCCCATGCCGATCACGCCGTAGGCGAACTTGCGCGGAGTCGTCGGCGCGCGGCGCCCGAGTTTGGTCCACATCACCGCGAACACCGGCGACAGCAGGATGATCCACACCGGCTCGATCGACCCGATCCAGCTCGACGGTGCAGTCCACCCGAAGATCGACCAATTCATCCGTTCGTCGGAATAGACCGCGAGCACGGTGAAGATCTGCTGGAACAGCGACCAGAACACCGCATTGGCGATGAACAGGGGGATGAAGGCCCGTACCCGGGTTCGCTCCACTGCGTCGACCCGATCACTGGTCAGCATCACGGTGAAGTAGCTGACCGCCGCGATGAGGATCAGTCCAGTGGTGACCTGCGACAGGTTGGCGAGTTTCACCACCCCGGTGAATAAGCCTGCGCCGATCGCCAGCAGCACCGCGCCTGCTACCGCGGCTGCCCGCCAGAATGCCTGGCGCGTCAAAGGATTCGGAACGGTGCGGCCATAGGTGCCGAGGTTGCGGCGGAAGACCACGTATTGGGTCAGCCCGAGCGCCATACCGACTGCCGCCGCGCCGAAGCCGTAATGGAATCCGAGACTGGTCTGCAGGAGTCCCGTGATCAGTGGCCCGAAGAACGCGCCGAGATTGATGCCGAGATAGAACAGGGTGAAGCCGCCGTCGCGGCGGGGGTCGCCCTTGTCGTACAGGGTGCCGAGTAACGAGGACGCGTTGGCTTTCAGGGCACCAGCACCGAGAGCGATCAGCACGAGGCCGACCGCCACCCCGGTGAGGCCGGGAAGGATCGCCAGCGATATGTGTCCGCACATCACGATCACGCCGCCGTAGAAGACGGTCCGTTCCATACCCAATACCCGGTCGGCCATCCACCCGCCCAGCACGGTGGACAGGTAGACCAGGCCGCCGTAGGCACCCACGATTCCGGTCGCGGTGGCCTTCGGCAGGCCGAGGCCTCCCTCGGTCACTGAGTAGTAGAGGTAGTACCCGAGGATCGTCAGCATCCCGTAGAACGAGAAGCGCTCCCACAGTTCGACGCCGAAAAGATTGATCAGTCCGATCGGATGGCCGAACCGGGTGCGATGGGTCGATGCGTCGGTCCGTCCGGAAAGTTCGTTCACCAGCGATACGATGCCACGGAACTCCCGTCGCCTCGATGCGAAATAGACTCGGAATTATGAAAGTAGCCGCGATCACCATCGCGCCCGGCAGCAGACTGCCGACCCGGTCGGTCAACAGCGTCGTCGCCGAGGCGCGAAAGGGTCTCGTCGGGGACCGGTATCACGGCAGCCGGCACCGACAGGTGACCCTGCAGTCCCAGGAGGCGCTGGACAGCGCCGCCGAGGACCTCGGCCACGGATTCGACCCCGGCGCCACCCGCCGCAATATCACCGTCGACGCCGGCGAGATTCCGGCCACGCCTGGCACCCGCATCACGATCGGGGAAGCCGAGTTCGAAGTCGTTCGCGACGCCGCACCCTGCCGACTGCTCGACGACTGGATCGGCCCCGGTGCGATGAAGGCCTTGCGCGGACGCGCCGGATCAGCGCTGCGGGTACTGCGTACGGGCACAATCCGAGTGGGCGACACCGTGGAGATCACCAGCCTGTGACACCCGTTTTATTCGGGTTTGTCGCCGGCCTGAGCCTGATCGTGGCCATCGGCGCGCAGAACGCCTTCGTCCTCCGCCAGGGAATCCGCAACGAGCACGTGTTGCCGGTGGTGATCCTCTGTGCCGTCTCCGATCTGGTGCTGATCGTCGCGGGTGTCGCCGGCGTGGGAGCGCTGGTCACCGCACATCCACAGTTGATGACCGTCGCCCGCTACGGTGGCGCGGCATTCCTGTTGGGCTATGGCCTTATGGCTGCCCGGCGCGCGCTACAACCCGCCGTGATGACACCGGGCGACGCGGGATCAGCACGTCTGTCGTCGGTGTTGCTGACCTGTCTGACACTGACCTTCCTCAACCCGCACGTCTATCTCGACACCGTCGTCCTGCTGGGAACGCTTGCCAGCCAGCAGGGTGAAGCGAGGTGGCGCTTCGGTGCCGGTGCGGCCGCGGCGAGCACGGTCTGGTTCTTCTGTCTCGGTTTCGGTGCGCGCCGACTCGCCGGCCTGTTCGCCAAACCGGTGACGTGGCGAATTCTGGATGGAGTGATCGCGTTGACGATGATCGCCCTGAGCGTTTCGCTGGTGCTGACCTGACCGTGCTTGGATAGGTACCGTGAGCACCGACGCCGACACTACGGGGCCTGGCGTACCGGGGTTCGCGCGCGTCGGCAGCGTCTACTACCCGGTCCTGGTTGCCATCTTCACCGCGCTGGTCATCATCTCCAATATCAACGCCACCAAGGGCGTGGCATTCGGGCCGATCATCACCGATGGTGGATTCTTCGTTTTCCCACTCACCTACATCATCGGTGATGTGCTCGCCGAGGTGTACTGATTCACGGCCGCCCGGCGAGCGATCATCCTCGGATTTCTGATGAATGCGCTTGCAGCTCTTGCATTTTGGGTGACCGTCTATCTGCCAGCTGCTGACTTCGACCCCAATCAGGAACACTTCGCCAATGTCGTCGGCGCCTATACGCAGCTGATCATCGCGGGCCTTGCCGGATTCATCGTCGGACAGACCATCAATGCCTGGACCGTGGTCAAGATCAAGGAACGAACCAAGGAGAAGCACCTGTGGGCCCGCCTGGTCGGTTCCACCTTCGCCGGCCAGTTGGGTGACACCCTGGTTTTCTGCGCCATCGCCGCCGGGGCGATCGGTATCACCACATTCGCTGACTTCGTCACCTACGCCGCGCTCGGCTGGGTCTACAAGACCGCCGTGGAAGTCATCCTGCTGCCGGTCACCTACCGCGTGATCGCCTACATCAAGCGTCACGAGCCCACCTACACCGCGCTGGTGTGATGAGCGCGCCGACGATCCGCGACTACGGCGATCGTGCGCTGCTGCTCGAGTGCGATTCCATCGACGAGGTGCTTGCCCTCGCCGGTTCGCTGCGGTCCGCCGACTTGCCGGGCGTCAGCGATATCGTTCCCGGTGCTCGAACCGTGCTGGTGACGTTGACCGGACCTGCCCACCAGGCTTCGACCCGAACCCGGCTGACCGAGGTCGCGTCCGACACCTGGACTGATCCGGCGCGGTCAGACGACGCGGATGTGGTGATCGACGTGGTCTACGACGGCGCCGACCTCGCTGAGGTGGCGGCACTCGTCGGGATGGATGTCACCGAGGTGATCGTGGCCCACACCGCGACGCCGTGGCGCGTCGGATTCGGCGGATTCGCGCCCGGATTCGCCTACCTCGTGGGCGGCGACACCCGGCTGTCGGTTCCGCGGCGGGATGAGCCGCGCACCCGGGTCCCGGCCGGTTCGGTGGCGCTGGCCGGAGAGTTCAGCGGCGTCTACCCGCGCGAGTCCCCGGGTGGATGGCAGCTCATCGGCCGCACCAGCGCAGTGCTGTGGGATGTCGAGCGGCCGCAACCGGCCCTGCTGGTTCCCGGCATGTGGGTTCGGTTCCGCGCGGTGGACACCGCGTGATCACCCTCGAGGTGCAGCACACGGGTCCGCTCGCCCTGGTCGAAGATCTCGGCCGAACCGGTCTCGCCCACATCGGCGTCACCCGCTCGGGCGCGGCCGACCGTCGCGCGCACCGACTGGCCAACCGCCTGCTCGCCAACCCCGAGGACCGCGCGACCATCGAGGTCACCCTGGGCGGGTTCAGCGCCCGGGTGCTCGGTGGCGGCCTCGACATCACGGTGACCGGTGCTGATGCTCGCCCGACAATCGACGGAATCCCGTTCGGCGTCAACAGTGTTGCGCACATTCGGGAAGGCCAGGTGGTCTCGCTGGGAGTGCCGCGCTCCGGACTGCGGAGCTATCTCGGCGTCCGGGGCGGTATCGCGGTGGCTCCCGTCCTGGGATCACGCAGTTCCGACACGTTGTCGGCCATCGGGCCTCCCCCGCTGTGCCCGGGTGACGCGCTGCCGGTTGGAGAGCCGGCCGGGAACTTCCCTGAACTCGAGCAGGCGCCCGTCGCCGCGATCTCCGAGGGCCTCATCACGTTGCGGGTGATGCGCGGACCGCGCGACGACTGGTGCGCCGACCCGGACGCGCTCGTGCGCTCGACGTGGTTGGTCTCCGAACGCAGTGACCGGGTGGGAGTACGGCTATCCGGTGCGGCCCTGGAGCACCGATGGCCGGCACGACAACTGCCCAGCGAGGGCACCATCCGGGGCGCTATCCAGGTGCCGCCCAACGGCCAGCCGGTGATTCTCGGTACCGACCACCCGGTCACCGGCGGCTACCCGGTGATCGGTGTGGTCATCGACGACGACATCGACACCCTGGCGCAGCTACGACCGGGACAGCCGGTCCGATTGCGGTGGCGCTGACGCGACGGGTGGATGACGGGTCGATGACGTGATGCGTCTCACGTCGCGTTCGTGGCTTGACTAGCATTGATAGACATAGTGTGATCCCTGACACGCCTGAGGAGGTCCGATGTCCAAGGCCGCTGAGCTCGCCGAGTTGCACCATCTCATTGGAAACCTGCGTCGGTGCGTGCACTCTCTGCAGGATCGCTACGGTGACGCGCCGGCAATGCGGCGGGTCGTCATCGATACCGAACGAATCATCTCTGACCTGGAACTTTTGGAATTAGACGCCGGTGAACTCGAGCTCGCGGCGCACACCGTGGTGTTCTCCGGCGAGAAAATTCAGGTGCCGGACACACCGTATGACCGCGAGTTCTGGCGCGACGTCGACGATGAGGGCGTCGGCGGTCACAACCGACGCTGACCCGCCTGAAAACGAGTGCCCGCGGTTTGGGTACCCTGCGTCCAGTTGACCTAAAGGGGATCACTGCAGATGAGCGCACCCACCGCGAACCGGCGTGGCACCGGCGTCTTTTCGTCCGGCCGGGCCCAGATCGCGCAGAAGACACTGCGAACCGACAACTGGCTGAAGTCCCCGATCCTCACCGACCTGGGCTTTGCCGCATTCGTGATCTACGCGACCGTGCGGGCCTTCCAACGGGACAACTTCTTCGTCGAGAAGTACCACTACCTGACGCCGTTCTACTCGCCGTGCATGAGCGTCAAGTGCGGTGAGGCCAGCGATTTCTGGCCTCAGATTCTTCCCGGCACCGGCCTGCTGTCGTACCTGCCCTACGCCCTGTTCTCACTGCCGTTCCTGCTGCTGTTCCGGTTGACCTGCTACTACTACCGCGGCGCCTACTACCGCTCGGTGTGGCAGTCCCCGACGGCGTGCGGGGTGGCCGAGCCACACGCCACCTACACCGGCGAGACACGCTTCCCACTGATCCTGCAGAACCTGCACCGGTACTTCTTCTACATCGCCGCGATCCTCTCGTTGATCAACACCATGGACGCCGTCAAGGCCATGCACTCGCCGACGGGTTTCGGGTTCGGCCTGGGCAACGTCATCCTGTGGGTCAACGTCATCCTGCTGTGGGTGTACACGGTGTCGTGTCACTCCTGCCGGCACGTCGTGGGCGGCCGGCTCAAACACTTCTCCAAGCATCCGGTGCGCTACAAGTTGTGGACGGAGGTCAGCAAGCTGAACGTTCATCACAAGAAGTTCGCCTGGATCACCCTCGGCACCCTGATGTTCACTGACTTCTACATCATGTTGGTCGCCAGCGGCGCGATCTCCGACCTGAGATTCATTGGCTGACTAGGGATTTCCCCTACTGAGTTCTAAAGCGAGGTCCAATGGTTGAGGTAGAGCGGCACTCCTACGACGTTGTCGTGATCGGCGCCGGTGGTTCCGGTCTACGTGCGGTCATCGAAGCCCGGCAACGCGGCCTGCGAGTCGCGGTAGTGAGCAAGTCGTTGTTCGGCAAGGCACACACAGTCATGGCCGAGGGTGGTTGCGCCGCGGCAATGGGCAACGCCAACTCCAAGGACAGCTGGCAGGTGCACTTCGCCGACACCATGCGTGGCGGCAAGTTCCTCAACAACTGGCGGATGGCCGAGCTGCATGCACAGGAATCCGCCGAGCGGGTCTGGGAACTGGAGACCTACGGCGCGTTGTTCGACCGGACCAAGGACGGACGGATCAGTCAGCGCAACTTCGGTGGTCACACCTATCCGCGGCTGGCGCACGTCGGTGACCGCACCGGTTTGGAGATCATCCGCACCCTGCAGCAGAAGATCGTCTCGCTGCAGCAGGAGGATAAGGCCGAACTCGGCGACTACGACGCGCGGATCAAGGTGTTCGCCGAGTGCTCGATCACCGAGTTGATCAAGGACGGCGACGCGATCGCCGGCGCCTTCGGCTACTGGCGCGAGACCGGAAAGTTCGTGCTGTTCGAGGCGCCCGCGGTGGTGCTCGCCACCGGTGGCATCGGCAAGTCGTTCAAGGTGTCGTCGAACTCCTGGGAGTACAGCGGCGACGGCCACGCGCTGGCGCTGCGTGCCGGCTCATCACTGATCAACATGGAGTTCATCCAGTTCCACCCGACCGGAATGGTCTGGCCGCTGTCGGTGAAGGGCATCCTCGTCACCGAGGGTGTGCGCGGTGACGGCGGTGTGCTGAAGAACTCCGAAGGCAAGCGCTTCATGTTCAACTACATCCCCCCGGTCTTCAAGGGTCAGTACGCCGAGACCGAAGAAGAAGCCGATCAGTGGCTCAAGGACAACGACTCGGCCCGCCGTACGCCGGATCTGCTGCCCCGCGACGAAGTGTCACGGGCGATCAACGCCGAGGTGAAGGCGGGTCGCGGCACCCCGCACGGCGGCGTGTACCTCGATATCGCCTCGCGGATGACGCCCGAGGAGATCAAGAAGCGGCTTCCGTCGATGTACCACCAGTTCCTGGAGCTGGCCGAGGTGGATATCACCAAGGACGAGATGGAGGTCGGACCGACCTGTCATTACGTGATGGGTGGTATCGAGGTCGACCCGGACACCGGTGCG
>CALQLM010000017.1 GCA_943331415.1 Bifidobacterium breve | reverse complement strand
GCCACAATGACGGCGAGAAACCCGGTGAGCACCGCTCCGACCAAGGGAATGAACGCACCCAGGAACACCAGCGAGGCCAGGGGCAGCGCCAGGGGAACGCCGATGATCGCCAGTCCGGCACCGATCCCGACCGCATCGACGAGTGCCACCAGGAATGTCGCACGCACGTAACCGATCAGGGAACCGAACCCGGCCCGACCCGCGTCGCGCACCCGTTTCCGGGTATGTGCGGGAACGATTTTCGTCAGGAACTCGTAGATGTTTCGTCCGCCGTACAGCAGGAAGATGAGAGTGAACAGCATCAGCAACGCACCGGTGATGATCTCGGTGAGCGTCGCGGCGGTGGACAGAGCGCCGGTCGTCAGCCGTTCCTGGTTGTCGCGCAATGCCGTGATGGCAGTGTCGCCGGCGTTGTCGATCTGCTCCCGGCTCAGATGCAGGGGACCGTCGATGAGCCAGCGGGTGGCATTGTCGATACTTCGCGTGACCTGCTCGACGAGGTCGGGCAGACCTGAAATGAATTGGCTGACAACAAAAGTCATGATTCCGCCGAATACGGAGAGCCCACCCAGAAGCACCAGTGCCACCGCGCCTCCGCGGGGCATCCCCCACAGATCCAGACGATCGACAGCGGGCAACAGCAATGCGGTTAACATGACGGCCAATGCCACCGGGACCACGATCACCTGGAGCCGCCACATCAGCCACAGCAGCGCCACCACCGCCGCGAGGATGACCAGCAGCCGCCACGACCACGCAGCCGCCTTGCGCACAAAAGGATCAACCGCGTCGTCATCGGACGGCATGCGGCCAGCCTAACCCGGCTACCCTGAAACACGTGGCCCACGACGCGACGGTTGACTCCGCCCGCGGGGGGAACGACAGCCCCAAATCGCGGGGGAAGTACTGGTGGCTGCGCTGGGCGGTCCTCGGTGTCGCCCTGATCGTCCTGGTGGTGGAGGCCACCCTGGTGTGGGACCAACTGGCCAAGGCGTGGTGAAGCCTGGTGTCGGCGAACCCCTGGTGGGTGCTCGCGGCGATCGCCGCCGCGATGGCCTCGATGCACAGCTTCGCCCAAATTCAGCGAACGCTGTTGCGCTCCGCCGGTGTGACCGTTCATCAGTGGCGGTCTGAGGCGGCGTTCTACGCCGGCAATGCATTGAGTACGACCCTGCCCGGCGGCCCCGTGCTCTCGGCGACCTTCGTCTACCGCCAGCAACGACTCTGGGGCGCTTCCCCGGTGGTCGCGTCCTGGCAGTTGGTGTTGTCAGGTGCGCTGCAGGTGGTGGGATTGGCGCTATTGGGTCTCGGTGGCGCTTTCCTGTTGGGCGCCAAGAACAATCCGTTCTCGCTGCTGTTCACCCTGGGCGGCTTCATTGCGCTGCTGCTGCTCGCCCAGGCGGTGGCGACCCGCCCGGAACTCATCGACGGAATCGGCGTCACCGTACTGGGCTGGGTCAATTCTGTGCGCGGTAAGCCTGCAGAGACCGGACTGCATAGGTGGCGCGAGACGCTCACTCAACTGGAATCGGTGAGCCTGAGCCGTCGCGAACTCGGAAAGGCCTTCAGTTGGTCACTGTTCAACTGGATCGCCGATGTCGCCTGTCTGGCTTTCGCTGCCTACGCCGCGGGCGGACATCCCTCACTGGCGGGTCTGACCGTCGCGTACGCGGCTGCCCGGGCGATGGGCGCGATCCCGCTGATGCCGGGCGGTCTGCTTGTTGTGGAGGCGATCCTGGTGCCCGGCCTGGTGTCCAGCGGCATGGCCCTACCGGACGCGATCTCGGCCATGCTGATCTACCGTCTGGTCAGCTGGATCTTCATTTCCGCGATCGGCTGGGTGGTGTTCTTCTTCATGTTCCGCACCGAGGGGGCACTGGACCCCGAGGTGGTGGTGGATGAATTGGCCGCCCAGGAATTGGCCGCCCACGATTTAGCCGCCCAGGAGTCGGCGAACCAGGACCCGCCCCCGGCGGACCCCGCACCCGATGCCGACGGACCCCGGTGAAATACCCCCGCTCATCCCCCGGGCAGACGTCCGCGGCGCTGCCCGCGCTGGCCGCCGACCTGGCCTGTGTCGTGCTGTTCGCCACCGTGGGGCGCCGCAACCATGCGGAGGGTGTGAGCCTGGCAGGCGTCGCCGAGACGGCGTGGCCGTTTCTCGTCGGGACAATCCTGGGCTGGCTGATCTGCCGCGGCTGGCGCCGGCCCACCGCGGTCATACCCACCGGCCTCACCGTGTGGGTGTGCACCGTTGCGGTGGGAATGTTGTTACGGAAGGCCACATCCGAGGGCACCGCAGTCAGCTTCATTGCGGTGGCCACCCTGTTCATGGCGGCGGTACTGCTCGGTTGGCGGGCCGTCCGCATCGCGGCGGCCCGGCGCACCCGCTAGATGTACTCGGCTAGGGCGAGGGAACGTCGAGGTCGTCAGACTCCCCGCAGCGCGCCTTCAAATCCACCAGTGGCTGACGGATACCCGCCAACTCTGCCCGCACCGTGGGGTTGGCGTCGAGGTACTGCTGCACCGATGCGCGCAGGGTATCGCGGGGCGTGCCCTCCAACCCGGTGAAGAAATCATTCACATCCGGGTTGGTGAACAGATAGACCGAAGTCGCAGCGGAAACGCCCGCGGCGACGCCCGCCAGATCCGCGGCAGTGCAGTTCGGCGGTGCGGCGAGCGCTGACGGGGCCATACCGATGAGGAACGCGCCGGCGACAACTCCGGCGCCGATTGCGCCACTGATCGCGCGGCCGGTCTGACGGACAGTCACCATGCTCGGACTCCTTCACTTTGACGTTGGCCTCATCCTAGGGCCCTCGTAAGGCCCTCATCGTAAGGCAGAGCGGCTGCTCAGTGCCGTTGCGGTGGCGGTGACAACATCGTGTGGCGTGCACTCGGATCCCGGTCTGGGCACAATTATCTGGGCACACTTAACGGCAAGGGTGCTGCGGTAGGCTCGCACCCACGCAATTCGGTGCAATGCGGGGAGAAACGCCATCCAGCAGTTCATGATGCGCCTGAGCGGCACGCTGCGCAGACACCGTTGGCTGGTTTTCGCCTGCTGGCTGTTGGCGGTGCTGCCGTCGATCTTTCTTGCGATGACGCAGTCGGACCAGCTGACCGGTGGCGGGTTCGACGTAGCAGACTCGCAGTCGCTGCACGTCCAGAACCAACTCGAAGAGCACTATGCCGAGCAGGGCGCCTCGCCACTGGCTCTGGTCGCCGCGCCGCGGGCCGATGCGAGTTACGACGATATGGCGGCCGCCGTGGCCCAACTCGAAGGAGCCGCGCGTCAGGTTTCCAGCGTCGAACTGGTGGCCACTCCCGAACAGCCGGCGCCGGCGCCGGACCGCCCCTACGTGGTGTCGCTGCGGTTGGGTTTTGACAACTCCGGCGCAGTCGATGTGGCCCGGCAGTTACGGGCCAAAATCGGTGTCGAGGGCAACCAACCCGGTGCCATCGACAACGGTCGGGTCCGGCTCTACGTGATCGGTCAGGGCGCGCTCGGGGCGGCCGCGCAGTCCACCACCAAGCACGATATTGCCGCCGCTGAACGCTGGAATCTCCCGATCGTCCTGATGGTGCTCGTTGCGGTGTTCGGCTCGCTGGCCGCAGCCGCGATCCCCCTGGCGTTTGGCATCTGCACCGTCGTCGTCAGCATGGGTGTGGTCTATCTGCTGTCCACGGTGACCACGATGTCGGTATTCGTCACCTCCACGGTGTCGATGTTCGGTATCGCGCTGGCGATCGATTACTCGCTGTTCATCCTGATGCGCTTCCGCGAGGAATTACGCGCCGGACGCGACCCCGATCAGGCCACCGATGCCGCCATGGCGACATCGGGTCTGGCGGTGGTGCTCTCGGGGCTGACCGTGATTGCGTCGCTCACCGGCATCTACCTGATCGACACCCCGGTACTGCGGTCCATGGCCACCGGAGCGATCCTCGCGGTCGCGGTGGCGGTGCTGACCTCGACCACCCTGACACCCGCGGTGCTGGCCACCTTCGGGCGGGCGGCGGCGAGGCGGTCACCACTGCTGCACTGGTCGCGCCGGCCGGAGGCGACCCAGTCTCGATTCTGGACCCGGTGGGTGGGTGCGGTGATGCGCCGGCCCTGGGCTTCGGCTCTTTCAGCCGCGGCTTTTCTGCTGGTGCTGGCCGCGCCGGCGTTTTCGATGACGCTCGGCAACAGCATGCAGCGGCAGTTTCCGTCGTCACATGAGATCCGTGGCGGCGTGGCCGCCGCCGCCGAAGCACTCGGTCCCGGGGCGCTTGGCCCGGTTCGGATCCTGGTCACATTCCCCGGCGGTAATGCCTCCAACCCGGACAACACCGCAACCCTCGACGCCATCGCCGCGAAGATCACCGAGGCGCCCAATATCGTCTCGGTGGCTCCGCCGGTGTTCGCCGACGACAACAGCAGCGCATTGATCTCGACCGTATTGTCGGTCGATCCCGAGGATCTGGCCGCCCGCGACAGCGTCGACTGGATGCGGGAGCAACTGCCGACGGCGGCCGGTGCCACCCGCATCGACGTGGGCGGCCCCACCGCACTGATCAAGGATTTCGACGACCGCGTGGCGGATACGAAACTCTTGGTGTTCGGCTTCGTCTCGTTGATCGCCTTCGTGATGCTGCTGATCTCCATCCGATCGTTGTTCCTGGCACTCAAGGGCGTTCTGATGACCGTCCTGTCCGTCGCTGCGGCCTACGGCAGCCTCGTGGCGGTATTCCAGTGGGGATGGCTGGCCGACATCGGATTTGAACCGATCGAATCCATCGACAGCACCATCCCGCCGCTGGTCCTGGCCATGACGTTCGGTCTGTCGATGGACTATGAGATCTTCCTGCTCACCCGGATCCGGGAGCGCTACCTGCAGTCGGGCGACACCCGCGATGCCGTCGCCTACGGGGTGGCCACCAGCGCCCGCACCATCACCAGTGCGGCGCTGATCATGATCGCGGTGTTCATCGGCTTCGCCTTCGCGGGCATGCCACTGGTCGCTCAACTCGGCGTCGCGTGCGCGGTGGCGATCGCCGTCGACGCCACCGTGGTCCGGCTGATTCTGGTGCCATCGCTGATGGCGATGTTCGACCAGTGGAACTGGTGGCTGCCTCGCTGGCTCGACCGGATCCTGCCGTCGGTTGACTTCGAAAAACCTTTGCCCAAGGTCGATCTCGGTGATCTGGTGGTCATCCCCGACGAAATCTCCACCAGCGCCCCGCCGGCCGCCGACCTGCGCATGGTGGTCAAGAATGCGGCCCGGCTCAAAGAACTCGCGCCCGATGCCGTCAGTGTGGCCGACCCACTGGCCTTCAGCGGCTGCGGGCCCCCGGTGCGGGACCGCCGGCTCCCGCGATCATCGCGCGGCCCCAGGTCGGCAACGCTGCGGCCGGTCCACCCGGTGACGATGTGGCGGGGCCGGCTCGCCGTCGCGCTCGACGCCCTGGAAACCGAGGCCGACGTCGAGCGTCGGAGTCCGGTTGAGACCACCAACGTCCAGCTGCCCACCGGTGACCGCCTGCAGATCCCGACCGGAGCGGAGACCCTGCGCCTGAAGGGTTTCCTGGTGCTGTGCCGGAACAGCCGCTCGGACTACGCCGAGCTCGCCGACCTGGTCGACTGCATGAGCATCGGCAACGCGGCACTGGTTCTGGCCGGGATCGACGGGTACTACAGTTCTGGAAGACCGCATCCGCTGTGGATCGCGACCCAGTTGGTCCGCCGACTGGCTGATCCGATCCCCACCGAGGCGGCCGACGACACACGCTGGTCAGCCCCGGATGCGGAGTCGGAGTGGGACGATGTCCGAACGCGGTGCCTGTCGCTCGCGGTGGCGATCCTGGAGGAGGCGAGCTGACGTTGGCCATCGACGACCGACCCGTCGAGTTCTGGCCCACGGCATCGATCCGCTCGGCGCTCGAGACCGGGGATATCACCGTCTGGCAGCGCATCGTCGTCGCGATCAAACGCGACCCGTATGGACGGACCGCGCGCCAGGTCGAAGAGGTGCTGGAAACTGCTGCGCCCCAGGGAATTTCCAAGGCACTCAACGAAGTCCTGGTGCGCGCCCGCTCCCATCTGGAAGCCAATGAACGTGCCGAGGCCGCCCGCCACGTTCAATTACTCCTGGAGCGTTCCGGCCTCGGCGAGCAGGAGTTTGCCTCACGGATCGGTGTGGCGCGCCACGATCTGACGTCCTACCTTGCCGCGACGACGAGTCCGCCGGCCTCGCTGATGATACGGATGCGCCGACTGTCGGATCGGTTCGCCAAGATCCGGTCTCAACAGGACGAAGCGCCGGCCGACTGACCGTCTCAGCGGGAGCTGATGGGTGCGACGTCGACGACCTTCCAGTCGCCCTGTTGTTTGGACAGCGCCACCCGCAGGGACAGCACTGCGGTACTCGGATCCTGACCGGGGACGCTCTGGGTGCCCCGCATGAGAACGGCCACGCTGGCCGAGGATGGTCCGAGCGCCTCCAGTCCCGCTGACAGGGTGCTCGCCTGTGCCGACACATTGCGCTTGACCATATCCGCGGTCGCCGATCCGTACTGGGCGCGCAGCGCCTCGGCGCGTTCGGGCACCATCATCGATGCGGCACGATCCATCGCCGAGTTCGGATCGGACGGGGCGAAGGTCGCCGTCGCCTCGGCGACCTCGGTGGCGATCCGAACAACTTGCGCGGAGTCGGCATCGAAATCCCGGTCGGGCAGTGTCCAGTTGGCATAACCGACCGCCACCGCCGACACGAGCGTCACAGCGGCGACGCCCACTACTGCCAGCCGCAGTCCGGGCCTGTCGTCATCAGTACCCACCGTGACCGAATCACGCCGGTAGGCAACGATATTGACCAGCATGGCCTCAACGATCAGCAGGCAGAGGATCGAACACAACGACACCCACCACAGCGGCCAGTCGAGCATCACCCCGATGACCAGCAGGGCCGAGATAGCCACCAGCGGGGCAACGATATCGAACGCCAGAACCCTGGCCGGGTTCCTCATCGCACCGACTCCAACACCGAGATCATCGGTGTGCCGTCCACCTCGGAGACGCCCAGCCGCAGATTCCACCGCACCGTGGTGGGTGTGTTGCCGACGTTCTCACTCACCGATGTCGCCACCACCAGAACGGTGTCGGTACGGGTGGCGAATTCCGGTGCCAGACTGGCCGGCGCACCCTGCTGCGGTCCGATACCACCGTCCAGGTCGTGGTGAACCTTCTCGATCGACACCGACTCCACCTGTCCGGTGGTGCGGGAACGCAACGTCTTGACCACGTCCCGGTACGGGGCGATCGAGGCTTCGAAACCGGCGTTGAGTTCACCGACGGTGCCGTCGCGCAACCGTTGCAGGCTGGCTTCGACGTTGGAGGTGTTCATATTGATCAGCACACCGGTCCACTCGGCGGCAACCTGCATCGAGCGGGCCTGATAGCTGCGCTCGGCGGCGGCGGCCCGGTGCCCCGACCACATGCCTGCGATCAGCACCACCGCAGCCACGGCGACCACCGCCAGGACAGCGGAGGCGATACCAAAGCCGGAAAACACCCTGGATCGCTCGTCGTCGGGTTCGGTCACCTCGTCCGCGTCGGGCATGCAGGGCACGCTACCGCCCATGGTAAGGATGGTGTCGTGACGGTAGACACTCAGCGATCCGGGATCGACCTCTCCCACGTCGATCCCGCGGTCCGCCCGCAAGACGATCTGTTCGGCCATGTGAACGGCCGCTGGCTCGCCGACTACACCATTCCCCCGGATCGGGCCACCGACGGCGCCTTCCGGCTGCTCTACGACCGGGCCGAGGAACAGGTGCGCGAACTGATCATCGGAGCCGCCGACCGCGCCGATGCCAGCGCCACCGATGAGCAACGCATCGGTGATCTTTACGCAAGCTTCCTCGATGAGCAGACCGTGGGGCGCCGCGGTCTGCAACCCCTTCTCGACGAGCTGTCCCTCATCGATGCCGCTGCCGATCCCGGCGCGCTGGCCCCGGTGATCGGGCGATTCCAGCGCACCGGTGTCGGCGGCGGCGTCGGCCTCTATATCGACACCGACTCCAAGAATTCCGCCCGCTATCTGGTCCACCTCAACCAGTCCGGTCTGGGACTACCCGATGAGTCCTACTATCGCGATGATCAGCACGCCGCGATCCTGGGCGCCTACCCGCGGCATATCGCGAGGATGTTCGCGCTCGTATTCGGCGGTGAGGCCGATGAGTACGCCGAACGGGCGGGGCGCATCGTGACCCTGGAGACCAAGCTCGCCGCCTCGCACTGGGATGTGGTGCGTCGTCGCGACGCCGACCTCACCTACAACCTGCAGACGTTCCACGAGTTGTCCACGACCGCGCCGGACTTCGACTGGAGCGGCTGGATCGCCGCGCTGGGGATAGCGCCCGATCGCATTACCGAACTCGTTGTGCGCCAACCGGACTATCTGATCGCCTTCGCCGAACTGTGGTCACGCGCGGACATCGCCGACTGGCAGGACTGGGCCCGGTGGCGACTCATCCACGCACGCGCGGCCGCACTCACCGCCGAGTTGGTTGATGAGGATTTCGCCTTCTACGGACGCACGCTGAGCGGCACCGAGCAGATCCGCGAGCGGTGGAAGCGCGCCGTGTCCCTGGTCGAGGGCCTCATGGGTGACGCCGTGGGCCGGCTCTACGTGGAGCACCATTTTCCGCCACAGGCGAAAGCACGAATGGACACCCTCGTTGCCAACCTGCGCGAGGCCTACCGGGTAAGCATCAGCGACTTGGAGTGGATGACACCGGCGACCCGGCAGCGTGTGCTGGCCAAGCTGGACAAGTTCACCGCCAAGATCGGCTATCCCACGAATTGGCGGGACTACTCTGCCTTCGTCGTTTCACGAGATGATTTGTACGGCAACATTATTCGTGGTTC
>CALQLM010000016.1 GCA_943331415.1 Bifidobacterium breve | reverse complement strand
AGCACTGAGCGGCTGCGGCCAACATCGGTGCGATCAGCGACGGTCATCGCCGCCTCCTGTCTGGCGTCCGAGGTTTTCGACTTATAATCGAAAACATGCCCCATACTAGCACTGAACATGAGGTGCTGGCCGTTGTATTCCAGGTCAGCGAGCTGGCCTCCGGCAAACCCGGCCTCCACGTGCTGTTATGGCAGCGCGCCCTATCTCCCCAGCGCGGCAGGTGGTCACTGCCGGGCGGACGACTCGGCGTGGGCGAAGATCTCACCGCGTCTGTTCGCCGCCAACTCGCCGAGAAAGTCGACCTGCGTGAGGTCGCGCATCTGGAACAACTCGCCGTCTTCTCCGACCCCGACCGGGTACCGGGCGCGCGCGTGATCGCGTCCACCTACCTCGGCCTGGTTCCCTCCCCCGCAACACCGGAACTTCCATCCGACACCCGGTGGCACCCGTTGGGCGATCTGCCGCCGATGGCGTTTGATCACGGCCCGATGGTGACCTACGCCCATTCGCGGCTGGCTGCGAAGTTGTCCTACACCAATATCGGATTCGCCCTGGCACCAAGGGAATTCGCACTGTCGACGTTGCGGGACATTTACGGCGCCGCCTTGGGGTATCAAGTCGACGCCACGAATCTGCAGCGGGTGCTGGCCCGGCGCGGAGTCATCACCCCCACCGGCACCACCGCACATCCGGGCCGCAGTGGCGGCCGGCCGGCCGCGCTGTACCGCTTCACCGAATCCCAGTTGAGGGTGACCGACGAGTTCGCCGCACTGCGTCCGCCCGAGAAGCTGGATACACGGTCCTAAGATCCCAACTGCTCTATCGCACGATCGACCGCAACGGCACCCCACATGGCCATCGCCACGACGATGCACGCGCTTGGGCCCTCTGTACGGAAAAGTCGCTGCTTAAACGACCCGCCGCGTTAAGGTCATCCGGCGATTGTGCAACCACCAGCCGTAGGGAGTTCTTCATGTCAGCATCCGACATCGGCGCGCAGGACATAGAACCGAAGTTGGTGATGCTGCCCAATCAGTCCGCAAGGTTCATGGCCGCGGCCATGTCTCCCTACGGCCGTTTGGTGGGCCGGGTGGGCGCGTTGGCGTTGGCGTTGGGCGTGGGCGGGGCGGTCGCGTCGACCCCCTTGGCGTTCGCCGATACGACGGGCTCGGCGGACCCGGCGGCCTCGTCGGCCGAGGTGACCAATGTGAAGGTTCCGTCGCGGAGTGCGGTGCGGGCAGGCCGTGGTGCGTCGCCGGGCTCGAAATCGGTGGGCGATTCTGTGGCGGGTAGCCGAGGGTCGGGGTTATCTGCCGGAGGTGGTGTTCCATCGGAAGCACCCGCACTGGCGGGTGCGGCGGCGTCTACGGGTCGTCATCCGCGGCTGGACCCATCGGTGTTGAAGTGGTCGACTTCCGGAGGTTCCGAGGATTCTCAGGCGTTGGCGCCGTTGGCGTGGACGACCGCGGCAGCAAGTCGTCGCGAGTTCGGTCGTGCGTCGCGGACGGCGACTCCGGCAGCGACGAAGTCCACTGGTGAGCCGGCTGCTCTGGGTTCGTCGATCGGTGGTCCGGCATCGGCAGCGGCGCTCGCGGGTTGGTACCCGGGGGCGATTGTGCAGGAAATTGTGAAGTTCTTCCAATTGGCCGCCATCACCGAGTTGGCCAAGGATGCCTACGTCTGGGGGCTCTCTCCGGAAGCGCTTTATCGCACCAGCAAGTACAACGAACTCACCGCTGCTCCGGTGAACCAACTCCAGCATGGGACGACCCCGGCGGCATGGAACAACAGCGCGACAAACGCCGGTGATTCGTCAGTGCTCTACATCAATGCGGAGCTGGACCTCACGAGAACCGACCTCGTCTACACCATCCCGCCCACAAATGCGCAGTACCAGGTCAGCCAGATCATTGACGCCTTCACCAATACCGTCGCCGATCCGGGCACCCGCACGACGCCGTCGGACGAAGCGGCGTCATTCCTGCTTGTGGGCCCCAACTCCCGCTACTCGCACCAGACGACCGCCGTAATCAACGGGTTCCAATTCGACGTCATCACCCTCGACACGAACCGCGGCCAGATGCTCATTCGACTGCTGGCTAACAGTCTGGCCGACGCCGCCAGCCCGCTGTCGGCCCAAAATGTCTACGACCGAGTGTCTACGCAGTTCTACCTCAACACGCTTCGGGAATTCGTGGCAAATGACAACAAGCCCGTGCCTCCTGAACAACTTAACTGGACCCCTACCGCTGAGCAGCTGGAAGAGGCCCAAGTGTGGCAGAACAAGCCCGCTAACGCCGTTGCTTTCTTCACCCAGGTCGGAGAGGCATTGAAGCTCAATCCACTGCCAACCAGACAGACCGGCATCGCTGGAACGCCACTGTCGCAGGTGCCCGCCTACGTCGTCCCGCAGCCACGCGGCTACCAGACTGACAACCCGAAGGGTGTGTATTTCGCGCCGTCGTCGGGTCAGCAGGCCGCGCTGGCCGCCTTCAAGTGGATCGGTCTGACGCAAGACGGTTATGAAGTTCCCAAGGGTTGGGGGTCTGACCAGATCGCTGCTCTCCAGAAGGGCTACGAGTTGGGACAGGACTATATCGACCTGCAAATTGTGAAGACGGTCGACAACGCAGCGGCGACGAACTTCTGGGTCTCCGACAACTCCACCTTCGGCGTGTTTCCCAGCACGCGCCAGGGTTACATCGACCGGAGCACGAGCACGACGGCCGGGGGGTTCACCGAGTTGCCGGCGGACGCCTTCTACGCTGCCGCGTTCACCAATACCGACGTGCGTGGCTCGACGCTCAGCGGCGACAACACCTACTCGATTACGTTCACGCAGCCCCAGAGCAGTTACACGTATCAGCAACTGCCCGCCAGCGGCATCATTCCACCGCTGGTAAAGAATCCCGATGGGTCGGTGACCGGGTTCTGGTCGGTCACGATCTACCAGCCGGACAACTCGGAGGCTGCGGCGCCCTTCCTGCCCCAGTCGGCGGTGTTGAACACCGCCTACTCCGAGGCTGTGGCGCCTCTGATCTCCATCGACACGACTGCTGACACGATCACCGTGCCGAAATCAGACGTCGGGGCGCTGAACGAGAGCACACCGATCATGTTCGGAAGCAATGCGGCCACGTATGGCCTTGTCGCCAACACCGCCTACTACATCGCAACCACACCAGTGCGGAGCGGCGACAATTACACGTTCCAGGTCTCGTCGCAGTGGATTCAGTCGCTCACGAGCAACGGGACACCGATCCAGTATTCGGGCAGCGCGGGCACACCGGTGGACTTCACCACACAGATCGTCGAGGACTCACCGCTGACGTACGGCGTTGTGCAGCAGGTGTCGCAGTTGGGCTCGGCGCAGGTCGAGGATGGCTCGTTGCAGCAGAACGACGGCACAGATCCGGCGTTCCCCCAGGGTTCCTACACGATCTGGCTGTCGCCGACGCTTCCAACTGGCGTGCCTGCCACGAACTGGATTCCAACACCATCGACGGCCTATCTTCAATCGATCTACGGTGACGACACGACGGTCAATGCGACGATCGAGGCGATACTGCGGATGTACGACCCGCAGCCGGGCAACCTGCCGCCATCGGCACTGCCGCTGCCTCGTGGGTATGGCGCCCCGTGGAATCCGAAACTGCCGTCCAGCTATATCATCCCGCCAATTGTGACTCAGGCCAGCTGAATTCGTCGCAGACCGCTTCGTACTCCGCCGAACGACCGACAAAGTTCGGGGCGGGCGTGGGAAGCCGCACGAGAGGTACCGACGAGTTCGCGGCACTTCGGCCGCCCAGCTGACGGTTCCAGATCACCCGGGTCTTAGAGCTCTCTTAAGGTAGACTCATTGTCTCCGTCCCGAAGGAAGACATGACAATCGCCGATGGGGCCTTCAGCCCCGAGTGGATCGGCCGCGCGCCGCATGAGGAATTGCGGCGGGGCGGCCGTCCGGTGCTGCCGGCACGAGACCCGTTCTATGAGCCGCCGGCGGGGTTTCACCATGCCGCCGCCGGCACGGTGCTCCGTTCCCGTGATGTCGAACTCGGTTTTCTGGGTCTCGTCCCCCAGCGCGTCACCGCGACCCAACTGCTCTACCGGACCAACGACCGCCACGGGGATCCGCAGGCGAGTGCTACCACGGTGCTGGTTCCCGCCGGACATTCCCGGAGCCAGCCCCGCCACGTGGTGTCCTACCAATGCGCTATCGATGCGATCTCATCGCGCTGTTTCCCGTCCTTTGCCCTACGGCGACGGTCCAGAGCCCTCGGGTCACTGGCTCAACTCGAATACCTGTTGATGGCGGCGGCGCTGGCCGAAGGCTGGGTGGTCTCGGTACCCGACCATGAGGGTCCCGACGGCATGTGGGGTGCGCCACTGGAACCCGGCTACCGCGTACTGGACGGACTGCGCGCAACGTTGAACTTCGATCACTTCGGACTTGCGCCCGACAGCAAGGTCGGGTTGTGGGGATATTCCGGTGGCGGACTCGCCAGCGCCTGGGCGGCGGAGGTCCACGCGGACTACGCGCCTGAGCTCAATATCGTTGGCGCCGTTCTGGGTTCGCCGGTCGGCGATCTGGGCAACACGTTCCGGCGGCTCAATGGTTCGTACATGGCGGCACTGCCCGCGATGGTCGTCTCGGCCCTGGCGAAGACATTCCCGGATCTGGACCGGGTGCTCCAGGAACACGCCACCGACCACGGCCGCACGAAGTTGCGGGCGCTGGAGCGAATGACCACCATTGAGGCGATCGTCCGTCTGTTCCGGACCGATATGGATGATTGGGTGCACCCGCCGCTGGATGAGGTCCTCGATTTGCCGGAGGTGCAGGATGTTTTTGATGCCATCCGGCTCGGCGGTAACGTGCCGGGACTCCCGTTGCTCATCGTCCAAGCCGTGCATGATTCGCTGATCGGGGTCGAGGACATCGACAGCCTGGCTGACCTCTACTCCCGGGGCGGCGCCCAGGTCACCTATCACCGCGACATATTCAGCGAGCACATGCTGCTGCACCCGATGTCAGCACCGATGACACTGCGCTGGCTGACCGACCGGTTCGCCGAACGGCCGTTGGACGCCCACCTCATCCGCACGAAGTGGCCGACGCTGTTCAACCCGATCACCTACGCGGGTATGTGGCGCCTGGGCGGCATCGTCGCGCGGGTGGCCGCAGGTGGACGGGTGGGATTTCGCCCGCTCTAGCGCGACGCAAGGCCGAACGAGAAAAACGTATTGATCTGACCGAGCAGGTTGGCGAACACGTTGTTGCCCGTAAGAGCCGATCCCACGCTCCATCCCGTGGCCAGAATTCCCCAGCCACCGTTGAAGGTGATGTCATTGAAGTCGGATTCCTGGCTGCCGCCGACGATGATCCCGCGCGCCGACCTGAGCCGCACCCCCGAGCCGTCATTGCTGGAGATGGTCGAGGACGTCACGGTGGTTCCGGCGAGGTAGCCCGTCGCGTAGATCCCAGGGCCGCGGTTGTCCCAGATACCAACGCCGCGGATTGTCACGTCTTTGGCGGACGAGATCGATATGCCGGGGCCGTAATTGCGAGCGATCTCGTCGTTGTAGGGCGATAGCGGGTCGGGGAACCCAATGGGTCCGCCGATCGTGATTCGCGAGGTGCCCGGGCCGACCGAAATTCCGCCTTTCCCGTTCGGGAGTGGGACCTGTAACCGTAGGCCGAAGCCGAGGCCCACCCGGGTGTTGATCACCGACACGTCATGGGCCGTGCCCCCGATGACGATTCCCCAACCGGCGTTGGCACCGACATGGACGCCGAAACCGTCGGAGAGCAAATACTCGATCGACGGTGCGAAACCACCGATGGCGATAGTGCTGGAATTGCCTGCGACCACGATGCCGTTACCGGTGTTGGGCACCTTGATTGCAATGGTGGCATCGGTGCCGACAGAGGTGGCGGTGACGTGCCCGCCATACGCGTCGCCAAGGAACTCGATTCCGTTGCCCGTATTACCACCCACCAGGCAGGTGCGGATCTCGTTAGAATTCGAGGGGTTGGTGAGCTCGAATGTGTCAGGCGTTACGGGGTTGTCGGGGTTGTAGTTGGGATTGCTCGACGTGATCCGGATTCCGCCCGCCTGGTTCGCCTTGGCAATGGTGAACGCAGCTTGACCGACGAAGGCATTCCACACCAGGACACCGCCGGCCGTGTCGGCGATCTCGACCCCGTAGCGAGCATTGCCGCTCATGACGTTGCCCAGGGGGATCACACCACCGGCAAGAACACCCAGGGAGTCACCGTTGACGAGCATGCCATTGGCGAGGTTGGCGACAATGGTGGCGTTGTCGGCACCCAAGCCGAAGAAGTTCGCCTTGACAGTGGTCTCGTCGGAGTTGGTGATCCTCAGGCCGTTGCCGTAGTTACCGGAGACAACGTTGTAGAACACGAACGGAGACTGGTCGACGGTGGTCCCGAGCAGCATATTGCCGTCTGCGTTGACGATAGCCACCCCGTCTTTCGAGTTGCCGAGTGCTGCGGTTCCCGCGCGGTCGGTGCCGATGAAGTTGCCGCTGAGCTGATTCCCCGTTGCGCCCTCGTCAATCAGCACACCATTACTCAGATTCCCGGAAATCAGGTTGCCCTGCGGCGGAGTGGCAACCACAGGCTGCGGAGGGCTGGGCTTGTTACCGCCGGTCGCGACGCCGCCGATGAGGTTGCCGGCGGCGCCGGCAGTAATCTGAATCCCGTTGCCGCCGTTGGCAAGCGCCGCGTTGCCGCTGGAGGTTGTGCCGACATAGTTGGCTTGCACGGTGTTGCTGTCACCTTTGATGGTGATCCCGTTACCGCGGTTACCGCTGATCACATTGGAGAGCGTGAAAGATTCGGTCGAACCGATGCCTATGGTGTTGCCGCTCGCGTCGGCCAGCACCAGCACACCGTCTCCGCGGTTGGCCTCGACAGTGGTGCCGTTGCCCCACAGCCCGATGTAGTTCCCCGTCAAGATCGTGTCCGATGCGGCGATGGTGACCCCGGCCCCGGCCGCGTCGACGAGAGACAGGCCAACGATCTGAGAACCATCCGCACCTACGGCAAGCGTCAGGCCATCGGTGTTCTCGAAGTCGATACGAACTACCGGGCTGCCGCCGTAGCCGGGCGCTATCGAGCCGTCGATGACGGTGGTATCGGTGAGAGTCGGCAGGGCCGCGGTGCCGACGCTGACGGTGCCGGCGATGACAAACGTGATCGCGTCGGCACCGGCGGCCGCATTGGCGTCGAGTATCGCCTGCCGCAGCGAGCCCGCACCGGAATCGGCAAGCGTGTAGACGAAGATCTGGTTGATCGGCTCGTCGGACACTAGGCGCGCCGCTGTGTGGACCGGCGGGAGTTGGTTGGGGTTCCCCACTGCGCCCTCGAGATCGCGACGGAACAGCAGCAGAGCACCGGAGACGACGTCGGTGAGCGGATTGGCCGGCAGCCCGTTCAGCCAATTCAGGCCTCCGTCAATCACGCCAACGACCACGTCGCGAATCGAATTGATGGTGCCGACGGAGCTCCGCCCGACCACCTGAGCAGCCGTGGCGGCCACCGCGGCAGGTCCGACCACGACGCCGGCAGACCCACCCTCGGCTGGCAGACCCATGCCGGCGGAGTTCGGTACCAATCCTGCTGGCGAGGAGCCCCGAACCCGACGTGACAGAGCGTCCGACACGGCATCACCGGCGGCGGTGGTATCACCTGAGGCCCGGTGCGGGCGCGGCGGCGTTATCAGCCCAAACCCAGCAGCGGTTGCGGCCCTCACCCCACGACTGCCTGCAGCCTGCATTGCGGGCGCGGTCGCTGTCGCAGGCTTAGCACCACGGCCCGTACGACTGGTCGCGGACCGGGCCGCCGCCTGACCTCCCGCACCGGCCGGGCCGTCCTGAGCCGTCGGCACCGGGTTTGAGGTTGAGTCCGTACCGCCACCGTCCGCGACGGCGACACCGATCGCGTGCGGACCGGCCAGCGCCAAACCCACCGCCACCGCCGCTGCCCCGGCCCGCACACCGCTCCCTGCTATCGACATTTCCCGACCCGATCTGCTTGCTGGAAAATCCGGTGAATGGTGATGCAGATTAACCGAATGCCACTCCGACAGGAACCGACAGGCTACTGAATTTCCCAGACCTCACACCTTTCCGGCAGCGCGGATTTCGTGGATCTTTGATCGACTGGGCTCCCACCTGCTCTAGAAAGTCGGACCCATGGGCTGCGGCGCATGCGGCCACCGGTGATCGGTAGTCGGCCAGGCGCCGAGATCGTCACGCGGGGCTGCCACCGCCATCAGGGCGTAGACCAATGCCGCCAGCGCGGCGGGCAGCATCAGCGTGACGGCAATCTGAAATGCGCCGTGACTGAGGAACACCGGGGGCGCCTCGGTGAAGTAATGCACCCGGTTCTCTTGGCTCAACTCCACCGCCTGACGGTCTGGGGTCCCGTAACGCCAGTGCGCCAGTGCGTCGCCGGTCCCGGCAGCCGAGGCCCCCGCCGCGATCAGACCGATCCATAGTGCCGTCACCAAAACCGGCCCACGGTGCGCCCGCCACTGCCACACCAACACCGCCGCCACGGTGGCCAGCATGCTCAGCAGTCCGATGAACATGGCAGCCGCGACGAAAAGGTTGTCGGCTTGGGTGCCGAGGAATGCGTCGATCCGGTCACCGGATCGGGTCAGTGCGGTAATGGTGTGGATTGGCGGGGCGATCCACGCCCACAGCGCACCCAGACCGGCACCGCACATCGTCAGTGCCACAACAACAATCACCGCAGCCGCGGTCTTGGAACGGCGGGGCCGGGTGATCATCTCTCGGTGTCCAGGTCTTCTGAATCCACTCGGCCATGCCGCGAGCATTGCGCCCACCAGCCGTCGGGTCGCACCTGCACGATCATCCGCCGACCGCACTCAGCGCAGTACCGCGGTGGCTCCAGACCTAACCGCGCCGCGAGTGGGACGACATCGCCAACCGGT
>CALQLM010000015.1 GCA_943331415.1 Bifidobacterium breve | reverse complement strand
GGTGTTGTCCGCGGTCGGGGTCGCTATCAGTGCGTGGCTGCCATGGTTGACCACATCGTTTGGTGGCGGTGGCCGCGCCAGTGCCATCGGAGGGACGGTGGGGAGCATCGTGTTGCCGACGCGGTTCGGGGCGGGTCAGTTGATCGTGTTGTTGTCTTCGCTGCTGATCGTCGCGGGTGCAATGGTCGCCCGGAATCTGTCGCCGCGGCTCGCCGGCGTCGCCGCGGTGGTGATTTCGGTACTGCTTGCGGTCCTAACCTGGTTTTACTTTCGGACCAACGTCTCGGGGCCGGTCGTCGCCGGCTACGGGCTCTATATCGGCGCGGTGTGCGCACTGGCTGCGCTGCTGTCGTCGGTATGGGCATTGGCGTCGGCCCTGTTCAGCAGATGAGCATGGCGACGGTGCACGCTTTGCCTCAAGCACGCCGGTAGGCTGTGGCGGGTTTCGAAGGGAAGCAGATGGTGACAGTTGTTCGACCGGCGCGGGTAGCGCTGACAGCCGTTGTGATCGCCGCGCTGGCGATGACTGGTTGCGCGGGTTCGGAGCCCAGCGCGGAAAAGTGTGCCACCGTCTCGGATCAACTGCTTGATATCCCCACGCGGACCGATCAGGAGCCGAAGATGCGGATGCCGCTGCCGCCGGGTTGGGAGCGCAGCACCAAGATGGACAGCGAGTCGATCCGCTTCGCGATTCGCAACCCCGCACTTTCCGCGGACGGCTTCACTCCCAACGCGGTGGTGACGTTGCAGAAGGTCGGGAACGATATGGGCAAGCCCGAGAAGGTTCTCGAGTTACAGAACGAGCAGCTGACCAAGAAGCTGAAGCTGACCGATATGAACACCAGTCCGACCCAGTTGTGCGGCGCACCGGCGTTATCGTCGACCTACACCGCGCCTGAGGTGAAGCTGGGGCCGAAGAACCCACCGATCCCGCCGCGCAAAGCAAGTTCGCTCAGCGCCGTCTACCGCGCCCGTGACAACAACTACCTCGTGATGCTGACCGTTCAGACGATCAAGCCGGACAACCAGACCTTCGTCCGGGATGCGGCGACGATCATCAAGGGATTTCAGCTGTTGCCACCGGGCTGATCGCCACCTGGGCGCCGGTCAGTCGTCCGGCACAGCTCCCGCATGCCAGTTCCCCGGTGAAGGCCTCGCCGCAGCCGCGGTGGGTCAACACCATGGCCGGTCCGTCCGGTGCGCGGAACCACCTCTGAGCCCATTGCAGCGCAGCCACCATCACCGGCAGGAATGCCCGACCTTTTTCGGTCAGCAGGTAAGCACCGCGATCATCGGTGCCGCGGTCGGCCGGCGCCATACTCACCAGCACCCCGATACCGCAAAAAGTCTGTAGCCGTTCGGCCAGCAGGCTCGGGGGAGCCCCGAGTTGAGCCTGAAAGTCGGTGAAACGGGTGGTTCCCAAAAAGGTGGCCAGCAGTAGTGCCGCCGCCCAGCGGTTGCCGAGCACGCTCATGGTCTCGCTGAACAATCCGGCCTGCCGGACGGCGGACCCGGAGTCCGATCGCCGTCGAGTCGCCGCCGCCGGCGCTGAGCGTCCCCACTGTCCGCTGGGTCCCAGGGTGAGGTGGACGTCGCCGTGGTGCGCCGGATTCCGACAACCCGAGCAACGCAGCAGCGGGGAAAACGGCTCCCCGCATTCCTCATGGCGCATCTCAGGTAACTGCTCGGCATGTCGGGGAACCCACGTGCGCTCCCACTCCCAGACCGAGAGCAACACCGGCCACAGCGACCTGCTTCGAGGCGTGGTGAGGTACTCGGTGCGGGCCCGGGTCGACCGGTGCAACCGGCGCGCCAGTAGGCCGTCATCGACCAAGACCCGTAATCGGCTGGTGAGCACTGAGTTTGAAATCGGCAAACGGGACATGAAGTGGCTGTAGCGGCTGGCGCCCATCAATGCCTGCTGGATGATCAACAGGTTCCATTCGTCGCCAAGCAGGCCAAGCATACGTCCGATGGCATTGGCGCCGCCGTGCTCCAGCACGGCGGGCTCGTTGGTATGCGGCACTACAGCCCGACAGCCTCAGCAGCCGAGTCGGTCTCCTGCCATCTGCGCAAGGCTGATCCGGCAACCCAGGTTGAATGTGTTCCGCTGGAAATCCGCTCGGGCAGTTGCAGTGTGCAGATCGGCCCGTCGTCCAGTCGCGCGGCATCGAAGATCAGGCAATAGGACGTGTCAGCATTCATATCGGTGGTCAGTGTGACCAGATAACCGTCATCCTCACTGGTGCTGCCGATGCGCGGTGCCATGGCGGTCTCGCTTCCAAAGACGCCGTCGGCGAAACGGTAGTGCTGTTCGGTCCCGGTGAGCACATCATGGCGGACCAGACCGTCGAACAAGAACCATCCGGGCTTTCCCGTCGCCGCGTAGGCGTAGCGATAAGACTCACCGCTGTGCGCTGAGTTGATCATGCCGAACTCGGAGATGTTGTCGCTCAACGACTGTTCGGTCACTGCGCCGGTGGCGAGGTTGAGCCGCCAACGGTGCAGGCGGGTCTGCATTCGGTCAAGTGCGAGGAACCGGAAGGCTCGCTGCCATGTGGTACCGGTGCCGGTATCGGCAGGCTCCGGGTCGCCCTGGAAGAACCCGTCGAGCACAATCTCGTCGCCGTCTTCGTAGGCGTTGGTGAAGTGCAGCACGAATGTCGGGTCGGCCTCGAACCAGCGGATCTCGGAAGGCTGCCCGCGCCGGGGGAGTACTCCGAATCGTGATGGCATGTCCCGATGGAAACGGGCAACGTGGATACCTCGTTTGAGAAGTTCCGGATCCCAGAACAGCGGAAAGTCGTTGAAAATAGCGTAGTTTCGCGTGAACGCCATATCGTGCGGCAGTCGCGGGCCGGGCAGTGGGATGTCGACGTAGTGCACCAGGTCATTGTTTCCATCGACCACCCCGTAGTGCAGGTAGGGCGATCGTTTGCCGTAGTTGAAGAACAGCATCTCGTCGGTGCGGTCGTCGACTTTCGGGTGTGCTGATACCCCCCATTCGGTGGGAAACCCGCCGTTGAATGTCTCCTTGCCGAGTGTGTCTGCTGTGTGCGGGTCGACGCGGTAGAGGTCGCCGCATTGGTAAAAGCTCGTGAGAGCGGTGCCGCGATGGACCACCACATCGGTACTCGATGCATCCTTGAGCATCGTGCGGGCACCCCAGCCGTAGTCGACCTTGGCCAGGGATAGCGGTTCGGCTAGTCCCGGCCACAGTGGGCCGGCGGCCGACCCCTCGGCCTCAAAAGCCTCGGTGCGCACAAACCGGTTTCGGTAGAAGGCTTTTCCGTCCCGGAAGCCGACGATGTGGAGCATCGCGTCGCCGTCGAAGGGGTGGTAGGACTTCAGCGCCGGATGCAGAGGGTTCTCGGTGTTGCGGAGATAGATTCCGTCAAGATCGGTGGGGATTGCGCCCTCGACGACTGTGAGGTCGTCGGCGTGCCACTCGGTGGTCTGCGGGCGCCACGGCCCGGTTCGGTACGGGTGGTCATCATCTTCGGGCAGGGTGGACAGGAACTTGCCGACGATCTCAACGTCCATTACCGAGCCCTCTCCGTCCGTTGTCGCCCGAGCCGATGACGAAACTGACCGTCGTCGCCGTGCTGCCGCCGAAGTTCAACGTGCCGAACCGTTGTGCGCCGTCAACCTGATAGTCGCCGGCCAGACCGCTGACCTGCTTGGCGGCATCGAGCATCATCCGGATGCCGGAGGCTCCGACCGGATGACCGCCACCGATCAGGCCGCCACTCGGATTGATCGGCAGTCGCCCGCCGATCTCGATATCGCCACTTTCGACGGCCTTCCAGGACTCGCCCGGCCCGGTCAATCCGATGTGGTCGATCGCCAGGTACTCGCTGGGGGTGAAGCAGTCGTGCACCTCGAAGCCGTCGAGATCGTCGAGGTCCACCCGTGCCCGGCCGAACGCATCGTGCACGGCGGCGCGCACATGTGGCGCCACGTAGGGATTGTCGGAGTCGCGGTCGAGCTTCTGCCGCAGGCCCAGACCCACTGTGCGGTGTCCCCAGCCCTCGATCAGTCCGATCGGTCTCACTCCGGGGTGTTCGGCCAGGAATTCATCGCCGACCAGGACGACGCCCGCACCGCCATCGGTCATCTGGCTGCAGTCAAACCGGCGGATCCGGCCCTCGATGGTCGGGTTCACCGTGTCGTCGGAACCACTGGCCACCAGATCGGGCACCTGCCAGTCGCGGGTCTGGGCATTGGGGTTACGCCGCGCGTTGGCGAGATTGATCGCGGCGATCGCGTGCAGGTGTGCGTCATCGATACCGAATCGCCGGTCATATTCGTCGGCGACTTCGGCGAACATCGATGGCCACAGGAATCTGGCCCCTTCGCCCTCATGACCGGTCCAGGCGGCGGCACCCAGATGTCGGGCGGCCGTATCGCCGGGCACCGTCTTCTCCAGCTCCAATCCAATGACCAGTGCGGTCCGGTAATTGCCGGCGCGCAGGTCGGCGATCGCAGCCAGCGCAGCAACGCTCCCGGACGCGCACGCGGCCTCGTGTCGAGTTGCCGGGGTGTTCCACAGCCCCTCGGACACGGTCGCGGGCATGGCCCCCAGATGACCCTGCTGGGCGAACATCTCCCCGAAGGCGTTGGCGACGTGGATGACCTCGATATCGGCGGCATCGATCATGGATTCGGCCAGGGTTTGGTCGACGATTTCGCGGGTCAGGTCGGCGAAATCACCGCCCTCACGGGAGAAATTGCGGGCGAAGTCACTCTGGTAACCGCCGAGTATCCAGACATTTCCCGTCATGGGGCCAAAGTTACTACAGTTAAGAGAGTGCTGTGGCGCTTTCGGCACTCTGGCTGGCCTCTTGGGATTTTGACGGTGGCCAGGCAAGCGCCACCCGGGTCGGTGGCAACACGAATACCGCGTCCTGACTTGCATCGAGCAAACTCACGGATTAGTCTCTCTTACGTCAGTCTCAGTCTTATACTACGAAACACTCAGTTCGCTGGCGTCCGCCGCGAACACAACGGGAGGGAACCCATCATGACCACCAGCACTCGGCCGCTCGCGGTGACCGGAGCGGCTTTGGTTGCCGCCAGCGCGCTCTTCATCGCCACGCCCACGTTCGATGTCAACCACAATGCCTCGGCGACCGGCCTCACCTCGATGACGACCGCCGTCCAGCTGGTGTCGCACTGGGAGTCGGAGGACTCCGACGACGACGATTACTACGTTGATCCCGGCACCCAGGTCGGCAGCGTCGCGTACCACAGCGATGACGACGAAGACGGCGATCACCATCGCGGCAGCTGGTTCGGTGGGATCGGCAATATCGGCAGCTTCATCACCGACTACCTCGACAACAATCAGGCTCAGGTTCTCTCGGTGACCTCCATGATCCCGGTGTTCAACCTCGGCCCGGTTCCGGTGGGCACCTCCCTTCTGGCCAACGCCTACTACGACGGTTACAACGGTTCGGCTGTCGGCGTTCCCGGAGTGGTCAGCTACGTCACCAGCCAGCTCGGCACCACCCCGACCAACCTCCTGCAGGGTGTCGTGCTGGGCGTGACCTCGCTGACCCCGCGGATCAACATCGGTCCGGTCGCGATCGGAAATGGTCTGCTTGCCACCGCGTACTTCAGCGGTTACAACGGCTCGGCCACCGGCCTGCCGGGCGTAATCTCTTACGTCACCAGCCAGCTCGGAATTCAGGCGGCTCCGGCGTCCGCAGTGAGGGCGTCGTCGACCTCCGTTGTGGCGGCTCGTGCGGCTGCGGCTGCACCGGTGGCTGCTGAGAGCAGCGCTGCCGGCACCGCGAAGGCCGACACCGCCAGTGCCGGTCGTTCGACTGCCGGTCGCCTGACGGCGAAGGCCGCCAGCGCGGCGGGTCAGGCCAAGGCGGGCGCTGCCCGCGCGGCCCGGGCGAGTGCCGACGCAAGCTAACATTTCTGCACGACAACGAAATGGCCCCGAACCTCAGGTTCGGGGCCATTTCGTTGGTCAGTCGCACATGCGTCTTCCGCTCACAGCGTGTCGGCAAGCTCGCGCAGTGCCGCTAGTTGATCGCAGTACTGCGCCGATGACGCCGCGGATACCGTGCACGTCACCGCGGTAGCGCCCGCCTCGCGCAAGTCCACCAGGCGCCGCGCGGTACCTGCCGGGTTCCCCATGGGGTCAACGGCCCGGGACGTGGGCAACACGACGTCAAATGCTGGTGGGACATCGATCCGGCCCAGCATCGTGGAAATCTCGCTGACGCTCAGTCCGAACGGCATCCAGCCATCGCCCAACTCCACCGCCCTGCGCAGCGAGCGCGGTGTGCGTCCGCCGACCCAGATCGGTACCCGCGGCGCTAGCGCGCACGGTTCCAGCGCTACACCCTCGAATCGGTAGAAGGTGCCCGAGTAGGCGGGGCGGGTTGTTGAGATCGATGCGCGTATCGCCGCGATTGCATCATCGGCGCGCTCACCGCGCCCGTCGAAGACCGCGCCCAGAAGTTCGAATTCCTCGGCCAGTGAGCCGACTCCGACGCCGAGCACCAGCCGCCCGCAGCTGAGCCGGTCCAACGTCCCATAACGCTTGGCGATCTCAAGGGGATGGTGATAGCCGAGCACGATCACCGATGTCGCCAATCGGATCCGGCTGGTGACCGCAGCGAGAAAACCTAACGTGGACAACGGATCCCAGTAGGTGAGTCCCCGGCCCTCAGACTTATCGAGGGGGACCACGGTGTGTTCGGCACAGGTCAGGTGATCGAAGCCGAGTTCATCAGCGGCGCGGGCAATCCGCGCAAGATCATCGGCGCGTGCGTCGCGCTCCCATTCACACGACACCCCGGGCAACTGCATCACCGTGGGTGTGGACAGTCCGATCCGCATGATTGCTGTCCTATCTGCGGTGCTGCCGGATCTAACCCTGCTGGATCACACCACCGCGTCGTGACGTGCCCCCGGCAAGACTCGAACTTGCGACACCGGCTTTAGGAGAGCCGTGCTCTATCCCCTGAGCTACGAGGGCGGGACCGGCAGAAGCTTACCGGCAGTTGGTTACCGGGTCGGTTGGTCGGTGCCGCAGAGTTGGATCAGATAACAGTGACCCGCTCCCGGTGCCGACGTGGGGTAGTCCTGGCGAATCCAGGAGGAGAGTCGAGCGAGAATTCCGAACCTTCGGCCCATTGTCACCACCGCCTCTTTCGGGATTCGTCATCAACGCAATAAGTCGATGACCTGTGCGAAGTACTCCCCATGGTAGTCCTGAACGGTCAAATACGTGACGCCATAGGCGTCGCGCCGTTCGCGCAGTGTGTCGGCGATATCGCGGGGAGTGCCGCTGAGCACGGTGGGCATGGCCCGAAGTTGCTCATCGCTGGCCTCCGGGAAGTAGGCACGGGTGAGAGTCAGATCCGGGATGCCCGATGAATCGGTCGGCACCGCGGTGATGGCCAGATTGAGCTCTAACTGATCGAAGCGATCACCGGCCGCGGCCCTGACGAAGTCGACACGTTCCGCCATCGGGTCATCGCCTGCGTTCTCGGGCAGGCCACCGCCGGTGAGGCCGATGATATCGGCGTGCTGCGCGGCGATGGTGAGCACCTTGTCGCCGTTGCCGGCGATCAACAGCGGGATCGACGGCGCGGTGCGTTTGAGGTAGGTCGTCACATGACGCAGGTGCGCAACACGTTCCCCGGCAGTGGGATAGGGAATCTCAGCGGCCTCGAACTCCTCGCGTACATATCCGGTACCCAGACCGAGTTCGAGGCGGCCGTCGGAGAGCAGATCGGTATCGACCGCGTCGCGGGCCAGAAGTGCGGGTGAGTAGAACGCGGCGTTGAGGACGAACGTGCCGACGCGAATGGTGCGGGCGGCGTCGGCAGCAGCGACCATTGCGGGGAAGGGCGCGGGCGCGCCGATGTGGTCGGGAAAATGAACGACGTCGAATCCGAGGCCCTCGAACTTACGAACCTTCTCGCGCAAGCGATCCGCCGATCTGATCGAGCGCAGCCCGATGCCGAAGCGGAAGTCTTTGGCCATCGATGGATCAGATCAGCGGTAACTCGGCGATGACCTGACCGGTGGGCTGGTTCGCACCCGATCCGGATTCCACGGTGAACCGCAGTTTCGTCGAGTTACCGATGTTGGTCAGAACGGCCGTCGTCGACGGTGCTACCGCCTGGGTGTCCATTGTTCCGGCCGATGTCGCGCCGGAGTCGCCGACCAGCCACATCTGGTAGACCGTTCCCGGCGAGGGCGGCGGTACGTCATTCATCAACAGCACGCCGGCGTTGCTGTTCCGTGAGAACACCACGGTGGCGGTGCCACCGGCCGGGATCGCACCGGAGATGGTGTGGACATCGGAGGCTGCAAAAACCTGGTCCGTGGTTGACGGCTCCGGCGTCGAAGGCCGGAGAAACACTCCGGTCCCCACCACGACCAGACCGACCGCCACGGCGGCGGCCGCAGACATCCATGCGGTTCTCCGCCGCGCCGGCCGCAGGGTGCGCACATTATCGCCCGAGACGGCCTTGAGAAGATGCCCGCGGAGGTCAGCGGGTGGCTCCTCGGCATCGGCCGCGGCCACCAGAGCCATGGTCTCCCGGACCGCGCGCACCTCGTCATAGAAGGCATTGGCCGCAACCAGACCCGCTGCTGTCACTCTGCTTTCAAGAGCGTTGCGTTCGTCGTCAGACAGCGCGTGAAGCGCATAGGGAACGGCGAGGTCCAGCAGGTCCTCGATTGAAGAGTTGTCATGTGCCTGGGTCATGTCCGCATCCTCACCGCACGCCCAGGCAATTGCGCAGGCCGCGAAGCCCGTCACGCATCCGCGACTTCACAGTGGCAAGGTTCGCCGATAGGCGCTCAGAGACCTGTACATAGGTCATTCCCTGGTAGTAGGCAAGCTCGATGCATTCGCGCTGAAGGTCGGTCAGTCCGTCCAGGCATGCCGTAACCCGGCGCCGCTCCTCACGCGAGATGACTGCATCGCTGACGTGATCAGCGGGCCGCTCCAGGGTGGCGGCGCCGTAGCGTGAATCGCGTTGATTCGCAGCCTGTTCGGCGCGCACGCGGTCTACCGCGCGACGATGAGCCAGCGTGAGCAGCCAGGCCAGCGCACTGCCCGAGGCGGGGTCATAGCCCTCCGCGGTACGCCAGACCTGCAGGTAGACATCCTGGGTGGTCTCTTCGCTATAGCCGCGGTCGCGCAGCACCCGCGAGACCATGCCGTAAACCCTGGAACGGGTGGCGTCGTAGAGGGCGGCGAACGCCTCGGAGTCGCGCTGTGCCACGCGACGCAGCAGCACGTCGAGGTCGGCGTTAGTCACCGGCCATCTCCGCTCGTTATCGGTGCCATTGCCCGGAAGCGTAACCGGAAGGTGAAGCGGACGGTCAAGAACTTGGGTCATGAGGGTGCCCACGAACGGCTGTTACCGGTCCATCCGGCTGCCGCGGCGTGGACACTCGTGGTCTGCGGGATCCGGTCCGGCTGCGCAGTCACCTTGCGGGGCACCGTGGACAGGCCGCGCCAACGCAACACCAGCGCCTGGAATCGCAAGCTCAACGCCACCATCTGTGGCGCGAGCGGATTGGTGAGCTGCATCAGCAGGATCTGGCTGGTCGTCGCTGGTCGTCGGTCTCCGCGCCAGGTAGCCACCATCGCGGCGTGATTGTCGCGGTGCTGTGAGACCGTCAGGTCAAGTTTGTCGCCGGGCTCAGGAACACGCACCAGGTAGTAGCCGCCGTCTCCGCCGGGGCCGGCTTCTTCCAGTGCCCCGATGACCGGCACCGGACCGTCCTCACCAGGGGGCACCAGGTACGCCGTCCGCTCTCCGCTGGTGCGCTGCACCTCGGCGATGACACAGCAGAGTGCGCCCGCGGCGTCGTGGCACCAGAACAAGCTCAGTGGATTGAACGCGCGGCCCAGTACCCGTGGCAAAAGCAAAGCAGTAACCCGTCCGCCTGGCAGAAACACCCCGTGGTCGGCCAGGAACGCGTCAACCCGTTGACGCAGC
>CALQLM010000014.1 GCA_943331415.1 Bifidobacterium breve | reverse complement strand
GGCGATGGCCTGTTTTTCAGAGAAGGGACAGCTACCACGATCAACCAGAACCACCGAACCCTTGACCGGCAAGCCGTCATAGTCCGCGGGTGCGCAGCCGGGCGTCTCGTCGGCGGGCGCCGCAACCAGTGGGCCGCTGACACCGGGCGTACCGGCGCTGTAGCTCAGCGCGTTGGCGTCGATCGGGTTACCACCCACCGTCAACGTCGGCTTCTCGGCTTCGAATACCCGGATCTGGAATTCCGGGGTCTGGACATCGAATCCCTCGTTGCGTAACACGCCCGCGACATAGTCGACGCTGGCGTCATAGCCCGGCGTTCCGACCGCGCGGGTGCCGTCGTGGCGATCAGCGATGGTCTGGAGCTCACCCAGGTGCTCCACCATCGCGTCGGTAGTGACCCGCTGGCGCAGCCCCTCGGCGAATTCCCGGGCGGGGGCGCCTGCCGACACCGGGTGCGCGGTATCGGCCGACCTGCCACAACCGAGGGCGAACGCGAACACAACGGCGACGACAACCGCCAGACCGGATACCCGCTTCACAGCACCCAGGTTAGACGCACACGGCTACCCTTCTCCCGATGCGAGTGCTGAGGACTCCCGACGAACGATTCGCCGGCCTGGCCGGATACCCGTTCGAACCGTGCTACCTCGACGTCGAAACCACGGGACTACCTCCGCTGCGCATGCACTACGTCGACGCAGGCCCGGCCGATGGGCCGGTGGTGGTTCTGCTGCACGGCCAGCCGACATGGTCGTTTCTGTACCGGCATGTCATCACCGCGCTGGCCGATGTGGGAATGCGGGTCATTGCCCCCGACAACATCGGCTTCGGCCGGTCCGACAAACTCACCGAGGGAACCGACTACACGTTCGCCCGACACATCGACTGGATCCACAGCATGACGGTGGGCCTGGATCTGCGGGCCATCACACTGGTCGTCCAGGATTGGGGCGGTCCGATCGGGCTGAGCGTGCTGGCTCGCGAACCGGATCGTTTCTCCCGCGTGGTGGCAACCAACACAATCCTGCACACCGGCGATCCGGCTCTGGCGGGAAAGCTGACATGGGCCCACCACGGCGTCGGGGGAGGCCGGATGCTCCTGCAGGAGGCACTGTTGGACTATGTGTCGTTCTACCAGCGCGCACCGGACCTCACACCGAGCGTCTTCCTCGACGCCGTTGCGGGGCCGCTGAGCGCCGCGGTGCTGGCCGGCTACGACGCACCCTTCCCGGATCGCACCTATAAGGCCGGACTGCGGCAGCTGACCGCGCTGATCCCACTCACCCGTAACGATCCAGGCGCAAAAATCGGGGTTGCGACGATGGCGGCGCTAGGGCAGTGGGAGAAGCCCTTTCTGACCGCCTACTCCGACGCCGATCCGGCCACCCGGGGATGGGATGCGGTATTCCAGGAACACGTGCCGGGTGCCCGCGGACAACAACACACCACGATCCCCGGAGCCGGTCACTTCATCCAGGAACAGCAGGGCACACGGCTGGCAGCGATCATCGCCGAATTCATGGCCGGCGCCTGAAAAACCGCGCGCGGTTACAGCCGCGCGCTGAGCAGCCGCCAGCTGGCCGCGAAACCCGGATGCAGCGGCAGCTCGGTCACCTCTTCGGTGGCAACCCAGCTCAGTGCGGTGCTCTCCTGGTTCAGCACCGTGGGCAGTGTTCTCGCAGCATCGGCCACCACAGTGGTGTAGGTCCAGTGGACGCCACCCGGACCATGGACTTCCGCTGTGACAACGCTGAACCGGACCTGCAGATGCTCCCGGGGCAGGCCGGCCTCCTCATGCGCCTCCCGCAGCGCGGCCTCCTCGGGCGTCTCATGACTGTCGAGGGCGCCCCCGGGCAACCCCCAGGTACCGCCCTGATGGCTCCAGGGCGCGCGGTGCTGCAGCAGCACCGCCCAGGCGCCGTCCTCGGTTGGGGCACGCAGCAGGAGTCCGGCGGCGCCGTGCCGACCCCAGTGCCGGGTGCCCTCGTGGGACACCACCCAGCCGTCACCGTCGCCTCGCACGCGTTCAGGATAAGCACGCCATCGGTCGCGGCTGCTCTTAGACTTCGCTAGGAGAGTCCGGGGCACCGGCGAGGGGAGCGAGGTCTGCGCGAGTGACCGTCGAGCTGGCGCACCCGTCGAGCGAGCCGTTGGCACAACGGACGCCCATCGGGCCCTCTCACCCGAGATGGTGGTTCGTCAACACCACTCCCGGCCGGATCCTCGCCATCGGTGCCGTCCTGGCAATGCTGGGCGTCCTCAGCGCGTTCGCCATCTCGACGACCATCAACGAACGGCAGCTGCAGCTCACCAACGTGCTCGATCACACCGAACCCCTGGCGTTCGCCGCCGGCCAGCTCTACACCACGCTGTCGGTGGCGGATGCCGCCGCGGCGACGGCGTTCATCTCCGGATCTGAGCCACAGGCCGTCCGGCAACGCTACGAACAGGCCATCACCGATGCCGCTGTCGCGGTCACCAGGGCATCGAGCGGACTGACCGATCCGGAACTGGTCGAACTGCTCGGACGAACCAACGCACGGCTGGCGGTCTACACCGGACTGATCGAGACCGCCCGGACCAACAATCGAATGGGTAACCCGGTCGGGTCGTCGTACCTCTCGGAGGCCTCGGCGCTCATGCAACAGACGATCCTGCCCGACGCGCAGCGGTTGTACGTAGCCACCTCGGGACTTGTCGATGCCGAGACCAGCGCATCCACCAAGATCCCCGCGCCGGTGATCATCATCGTCGCCGTGACACTGCTGTTCGGCGCCTTTGCCCACCGGTGGCTGGCTCGTCATACCAAGCGTCGGGTGAATATCGGTCTGGTGGTCGGCGGGTTGGCAATCGCGGTCATGATCGTCTGGGTCGGAACCGCGCTGGCCGTCTCCACAGCAGGTAGCCGCGCGGCGAAAAGCACTGCGGCCGAATCGCTGCGCACCGTGACCAACCTCGCTATCACCGCGCAGCAGGCCAGGGCGGATGAAACGTTGTCGCTGATCCGCCGTGGTGATGAGGACGTCCGCAAGCGCTCCTACTATCAACGAGTGGACCTCATGCGTGATGAGCTTCGCGACTACCTCGCCCGAAAAGACACCATCGACACAAGCGGCCTGGCCCAGGCTGATCAGCTGCTGGAGAAATGGCGGCAGGCTGACGAGCGAATCAACGAATACATCAAGACTGGGAACTACCAGGCTGCCACTCAGGTCGCGCTGGGAACCGGCGAGGACGATTCGACGCCGGCCTTCGACAAACTGAATGAAGCACTGTCCCAGGGTATTCAGGAGAGTCGCACGCAGTTACGTAACGACATCTCGTCGGCTCGCCGAGTGCTGTCAGGTACGACAGTCGGCGGGGCCATGCTGTCGGTCGGTGCGGCGCTCGCGGTGGCATTGGGCCTCTGGCCGAGGATGAGTGAGTACCGGTGATGAGCGCTTGCGCGAAGAACAGACAAATGGTGATGAGCGCTTGCGCGAAGAACAGACAAATGGTGATGAGCGCTTGCGCGAAGAACAGAAAAATCGTGATGAGCGCTTGCGCTCGGGCCCGCACACTCGCAATGATCGTCGCGGTGACGGCGACGGTACTCGCCGGTTGTTCTCAGCCCGTGGACCCGCCGATTCCGCCCGCGCCCACCCTGGCGCCACCGACACCGGCCGGGATGGAGGAGTTCAAACCTGAGCCGGTCCGGGCACCCGATCCCGATCAGAACAACTGCGACCGCACCGCAAGCCTTCGTCCGTTCGCCAGCGCAGCACAAGCCGAAGCCGCGGTTGCAACGATCCGGCAGCGGGGCCGGCTCTGGGTGGGGCTCGATATCGGCAGCAATCTGTTCTCCTTCCGCGATCCCGTCACCGGCGAGATCACCGGATTCGACGTCGATATCGCCGGCGAGGTGGCGCGCGACATATTCGGCGAGCCGTCCGCGGTGGAGTACCGCATTCTTTCCTCGGCGGATCGGATCACCGCGCTGGAAAACAACGCCGTCGACATCGTGGTGAAGACCATGACGATCACCTGTGAACGGCGCAAACTGGTCAACTTCTCCACGACGTATTTCACGGCTTTCCAAAGGATTCTCGCTCCGCGCGAGTCCGATATCGCCGGGCCGCAGGATCTCTCCGGCAGGCGGGTCTGCGTGGCGCGCGGAACCACGTCACTGGAAACCGTGCGGGCAATCAATCCCCCACCAACCATCGTGACGGTGGTGACCTGGGCGGATTGCCTGGTCGCCCTGCAGCAACGGGAGGTCGACGCGGTGAGCACCGATGACGCGATCCTGGCGGGTCTGGTGACCCAGGATCCGTATCTGCACATCGTCGGTCCGAGCATGGCCGAGGAGCCGTACGGCATCGGTATCAACCTGACCAATACCGACCTAGTGCGGTTCGTCAACGGAACTCTGGACCGTATCCGCACAGACGGAACATGGGAGGACATCTACCGCAGGTGGTTGACCGTCCTCGGTCCAGTACCGGCACCACCGACACCGAGGTACGTGGACTGATGGGCGCAGCGGAGACACCCGACGCTGACGTGGGTACCCAGCCTGCCAACATCGAGGATCTCGAGATGGATTCAGTGGCGACCATGCGCCCGATGTCAACCCAGGCAATCTTCCGGCCTCACGTCGACGGCGATGAGGCTTCAGTCAGCAGCGAGCCGATCGAAGCCGAGGAGAATCAGGCCACGGTCGTGCGGAACCTCTCGGCGACACGTCGCCTCGGCGGCGGTCTGGTCGAGATCCCGCGGGTACCGGAGATCGATCCACTCGCCGCCTTGATGGTGAATCCCGTTGTCGCCGAATCGAAGCGATTCTGCTGGAACTGCAATCGGCCGGTCGGCCGCTCCACCGATACCCGCGAGGGTCAATCCGAGGGTTTCTGCCCGAACTGCGGCAGCGCCTATACGTTCCTGCCCCAACTCAGTCCTCGTGACATGGTTGCTGATCAATACGAAATCAAGGGCTGCGTAGCCCACGGCGGCCTCGGCTGGGTGTATCTGGCCGTCGACCATAACGTCAACGAGCGCCCGGTGGTTCTCAAGGGTCTTGTGCATTCTGGTGATGCCGAAGCTCAGGCCATTGCGATGGCGGAACGGCAGTTCCTAGCCGAGGTGGCACATCCGTCGATCGTCAAGATCTTCAACTTCGTCGAACACCCTGACTCCCGAGGCGAGCCAGTCGGCTATATCGTGATGGAGTACGTCGGCGGAAAATCACTGAAACCGGTTAAGGGAGAACGGCTCCCGGTCGCGGAAGCTATCGCTTACATGCTTGAAATACTTCCCGCGCTAGGTTACCTGCACTCCATCGGCCTGTGTTACAACGACCTCAAGCCGGAGAACATCATGGTCACCGAGGAGCAGCTCAAGCTCATCGACCTCGGTGCGGTGTCACCAATCAATTCCTTCGGTTACCTCTATGGCACACCGGGCTACCAGGCGCCAGAGATCGTGCGCTCGGGCCCGACCGTTGCGACCGACATCTACACAGTCGGGCGGACCCTGGCTGCGCTCACGCTGAACCTGCGCACCCGCAACGGTCGTTACGTCGACGGCCTTCCCGAGGATGACCCGGTGCTGAAAAAATACGACTCATTCAGTCGGCTGCTACGCCGGGCCATCGACCCGGACCCGCGTCGGCGATTCGTCAGCACCGAGGAAATGTCCTCACAGTTGCTCGGAGTATTGCGCGAGGTGGTGGCCGCCGATACCGGCGTGCCACGGCCGGGCCTGTCCACTGTTTTCACCCGGACCCGATCGACGTTCGGGGTGGAACTGCTTGTTGCCCATACCGATGTCTACCTCGATGGCCTGGTTCATACCGAGAAGCTGACTGCGCCCGAGATCGTGACGGCCCTGCCGGTTCCGCTGGTGAATCCATCCGATGTCGCGGCAACGGTGTTATCCGCTACGGTCCTGTCGCAACCGGTGCAGACCTTGGATTCACTCCGGGCGGCCCGACACGACAGCCTGGACTCGGATGGGGTTGACCTCTCCGAGTCAGTCGAACTGCCGCTGATGGAGATTCGCGCACTTCTTGATCTCAGTGATGTGGCAAAGGCCAACCGAAAGTTGGATGATCTGGCTGAGCGGGTGGGATGGCGCTGGCGGCTGGTGTGGTTCAAAGCCGTATCGGAGTTACTCACTAATGACTACGACTCGGCAGCTCAGCACTTCAACGAGGTGCTGGCCACCTTCCCCGGCGAATTGGCACCGAAACTGGCGTTGGCCGCCACCGCAGAACTGGCCGGCAATGCCGATGAGCGGCCCTTCTACGAGACCGTCTGGCATACCGACAACAACATCATCTCGGCGGGGTTCGGACTCGCCCGCGCGCAGTCGGTCGAAGGGGATCGGGACGGATCGGTGACCACACTGGATGAAGTCCCCGTCGGCTCACGCCACTTCACAACCGCCCGACTGACCAGTGCGGTGACATTGATCTCCGGCCGCTCGTCCCACGAACTCACCGAGGAACAGATCCGCGATGCCGCACGACGCGTCGAGGCGCTACCCGATACCGAGCCGCGTGTGCTGCAAATCCGGGCCCTCGTGCTCGGAACCGCGTTGGACTGGATCGCCGGACATGAGGCCCGGCCCAACACGATCCTCGGATTTCCATTCACTGAGCGCGGTTTGCGCCTCGGCGTAGAAGCCTCGCTGCGCAGCCTGGCACGGGTGGCCACCAGCCAGTCACATCGGTATGCGCTTGTCGATATGGCCAATGAGGTACGGCCGGTCACCACGTTCTGAGGCTGTCCTGCGGCTAGGACAGCGCCGCCACCGCGGCCCGGGCGATCGCCAACTCCTCATCGGTCGGGATCACCAGCACGGTGGTCGGCGAGAACTCCGCGGAAATCCGGCGTGCGCTGCGTGAGAGATCAGTGTTGAGAGTCTCGTCGAGTTCGATACCCAGGGAAGTCAAGCCGCTCAGAGCATCCCGCCGAACCCGGGCATCGTTCTCGCCCACCCCCGCGGTGAATGTGATGACGTCGACGCGCCCCAGCACCGCCAGGTAGGCGCCGATGTACTTTCGCAGTCGGTAGATGTAGACCTCATAGGCGAGCGTGGCCGCGTCATCACCGGATGCGATGCGCTCGTGGATGACCCGAAAGTCGATTTCGCCGCCTAGTCCGAACATCCCCGAATGCCGATTGAGCATCGTCTCGATCTCGTCGACACCCATATCCGCAGCCCGCCAGAGATAACTGATCACACCCGGGTCGATATCCCCGGAGCGGGTGCCCATCACGAGTCCCTCCATCGGGGTCATGCCCATGGAGGTGTCGACCGGCCGGCCGGCGGCGATCGCCGAGGCGGACGCACCGTTGCCCAGATGCAGCACGATCTGGTTAATCGAGTCCAGTGGGACGCCGAGGAACTCAGCGGCCCGGTGGCTGACGAATTCGTGCGATGTGCCGTGGAATCCATACCGGCGAATCCGCCATCGCGTGGCCAGGTCGCGGTCGATCGCGTAGGTGGCCGCGGCAGCCGGCAGGTGGTGGAAGAACGCCGTGTCGAACACCGCGACGTGCGGCAGGTCGGGCAACACCTTCCGGGCCACCTCGATACCCAGCACTGCCGGCGGATTGTGCAGCGGCGCCAACGGCGCCAAATCACGCAGCGCGTCGATCAGTTCGTCGTCAACAATCGTTGGCCGGTACAGGCTGGGTCCACCATGCACAACCCGATGCCCGACAGCGACCAGTCCCAGCTGATCGAGGTCTCCCCCGACCTCGGCGACACGATCGAATGCCAATCGAAGTGCAGCCTCGTGGTCGGCAACGCCCTCGTCCTCCCCGATCCGTTCGACGATACCGTCAACCAGTGACACACCGGTATCGGGTTGCACCAGCGAATATTTCAGCGACGACGATCCCGAATTGAGGACCAGCACCGTCTCGGTCATGGTTTTTGAGCTTGGATGGCCGTGATCGCGACCGTATAGACAATGTCTTCCACCAGCGCGCCACGGGAGAGATCGTTGACCGGTTTGTTGAGGCCCTGCAGTACCGGTCCGATGGCGATCGCGCCTGCGCTTCGCTGTACCGCCTTATAGGTGTTGTTGCCGGTGTTGAGATCCGGGAAAATCAGAACCGTGGCGCGGCCGGCGACGGCGGAGTCCGGCATCTTGGCCGCCGCGACAGTCGGGTCGACGGCGGCGTCGTATTGGATCGGTCCTTCCACCTGAAGTCCCGGTTCGCGCTGCCTGACGAGTTCGGTTGCCGCCCTGACTTTGTCGACGCCGGCACCGCTACCGGATTCACCGGTCGAATAACTCAGCATGGCCACCCGCGGTTCGATCCCGAACTGTGCCGCGGTGCGGGCGGAGCTGATCGCGATATCCGCCAGCTCCTCCGCCGTCGGATCCGGCACGATCGCGCAATCCCCGTAGGCCAGTACCCGGTCGGCAAGGCACATCAGGAAGATGCTGGACACCGTTGAGACACCGGGCTGCGTTCTGATGATCTCAAAAGCCGGACGCACGGTGTGGGCGGTGGTGTGCGCCGCACCGGACACCATTCCATCGACGATGCCATTGTGCACCAGCATCGTTCCGAAGTAGGAGACGTCGCAGATTGTCTCGCGGGCCTGCTCGAGTGTGACGCCCTTACCCTTGCGCAGGTCGGCGTACTGAGCGGCGAACGGCTCGCAGAGTTCGCTGGTATGCGGATTGATCACGGTCGCGGCGCACAGGTCGACACCGAGTTCGGCTGCCCGGGAACGTACTTGAGACTCCTCGCCGAGAATCGTCAGATCGGCCAGACCGCGACGCAGCAGCCGACCCGCCGCTAGCAGGATCCGGTCATCATCTCCCTCTGGAAGCACGATGCGCTTGCGGTCGGCACGCGCTCTCTCCATCAAGCCGTAGGCGAACATCTGCGGTGTAGTGACCGTGGGGATAGGGATCGCGAGCCGGGTCAGCATGTCGGAAATATCGACGTGCCGTTCCATCAATTCGATTGCAGTGTCGATCTTGCTCTCCGATTCCGCCGTCACCCGTCCGCGGGTGTTGGCCACCGCGCTGGCGGTCGCAAACGTGTCCAGTTCGGTGGCGATGATCGGCAGTCGCAAACCCACGCCGGTCACCAATCGGGCGATCTCGCGGTGCAACGGCAATCCACCATTGAGGATGATGGCCGCCAGCGTCGGAAAGCCCTCGGCGGCATGGGCGCTGGCCACGGCCAGCACGACGTCCGACCGATCACCCGGGGTGATCACGACCGCACCCTCGCTGAGTCGTTCCAGCACATGTTCGGCCGTCATCCCCGCGACCATCACGTCCATCACTTCCCGCGAGAGTAGCGATTCATCACCGTGCACCAGGGTTCCCTGGACCGCCACGCAGAGCTCAGCCACGGTCGGTGCCACAAGCAGAGGTTCCTCGGGAATCACGTAGACCGACGGCCCAAGGCCCTGGCAGGCCTGTGCGACTGCCTTTATCTGAGTGGGGTCGCAACGGTTGGCAACCACTGCGGCGGTGTACGCGTGCTGCGCGGTCAACTCGACCAGACACAATTCGATGGCCGCGGCGATCTCATCTGGCGTGCGGTCGAAAGCCCGCACAGACAGGACCACCGGCGCTCCGAGATTCACCGCGATGCGGGCATTCACACTCAACTCGGTGGGCGTGGCGACGTCGGTGTAGTCCGAGCCCACGATCACCATGGCGTCACAACGGCTGGCAACGGCATGGTAGCGATCGACGATATCGGCGATCGCGCCGTCGAGATCCGCGTGCAGGCGCTGATAGCTCACCCCGACGCATTCCTCGTAGGTCAGTCCGGATTCGCTTTCGGCCAGCAGTAACTCGAGGATGTAGTCGCGGTCCTCGCGGCGGGTGATCGGTCGGAACACCCCAACCTTGGGGACGAGCGCCGCCAGCCGGTGCAGGATTCCCAGCGCAATGGTGGACTTACCGGTTTCGCCTTCCGGGGAGGCGACGTAGATCGAGGTCGGCCCCTGCGCCATCGAACCCTGTGTCACGACTCGAGCATTCCCTAGTCGGCGCGGCGATCAGCCTAGTTTGCGGAGGCGGGGAGCCAAATCACGCTCGAAAAGTTCCAGGAACCGGCGCTGATCATGGCCGGGTGCATGGAAAACGAGGTGATTCAATCCGTACTTGACGTAGTCGGCCACCTTCTCGACGGCCTCGTCAGGATCGGAGGAGACGATCCAGCGCCGGGCGACCTGCTCGATGGGCAGTTCGTCGGCGAGGCGCTCCATCTCCATCGGGTCGGACACACTGTGCTTCTGCTCCGGGGTCAGCGACAGTGGCGCCCAAAATCGGCAATTGTTCAGCGCCGCTTCAGGATCTGTGTCGTATGAGATCTTGATCTCAATCAACTTGTCGATGCCGTCGGCATCGCGCTCCGACAGTGCGGCCCCCTCGAGGACCGCCGGGATCAGCTTCTCGGTGTAGAGCTCCTCACCCTTTCCGGAGGTGCAGATGAACCCGTCACCGGCCCGGCCCGCGTACT
>CALQLM010000013.1 GCA_943331415.1 Bifidobacterium breve | reverse complement strand
GGCGTGCGGCGATGCCGCAGGCTCAGATGATGTCGCTGAGTGCTTCATCGCTGGCCGCGGAAAAATTCTCTTCGTGGGTCTGCTGGTAGTCCTGCCACGCGTGGGCGTCCCAGATCTCCAGGAAGTCGACCGCCCCGATCACCACGCACTCCTTGGACAGGTTGGCGTAGCGCCGATGATCGGCCGACAGAGTGATCCGGCCCTGGGAGTCCGGATGTTGTTCGTCCGTGCCGGCCGCCAGGCTACGTAGGAAAGCCCTGGCCTCGGGGTTGCTCCGCGAGGTCTGGGAGGCGCGCTGGGCCAGCAGTTCGAACTGCGCGCGAGGGTAGACCGCGAGGCTGTGGTCTTGGCTTTTGGTGACCATCAACCCCCCTGCCAGCGCATCCCGGAACTTGGCGGGCAGTGTCAGCCGACCCTTGTCGTCCAATTTGGGCGTATAGGTGCCGAGAAACATGCTGCGCACATCTCCTTGCCCCTAAGACCCCCGGAGTGACCGCCACTCCGCTATGCGCCACACTACCCCACAATCCCCCACTTTGCTCCACTACAACCGCAAAAAATGTCATGTTTCCCCACTTCCCGCCCCGGCGTGAGCCCGAAACCGCTGCTCGGGCCCGCAAATACGCCGATAAACTCTGCTCAGGGCCCAGTGGGGAGATGTGGGGCGCGATATGGCGCCAGGAACCATCCCGGCTATTGTCAGCTGGTCAGACGGCAAACGCCTAGCAGCGGAGGAATCCAATATGGACTTCCCACTGAGCTCCCCGCTGATTGCCCGGACGGTCGCCATCATCGGAATCGGCGCCATCGCCATGGCCCCGGTCACTGCCGCTCCGATGAATCTGCCGTCGGTACCGGTGCCCTCGCTCGCGCAGGTGGCGCTGGCCGGATTCCACAGCCCCCTGTCCCAGCTGCTGGGCACGGTCGACCTGGCCAGCCAATACATCCTCAATGGGACGTCTGACGTGACGAGTCCGGCAAGCTGGCCCGGTGCCGATTTCGGGACGGAGTTCGGCGTCCCGCCGGTCAATCTGCCGGGCATCGTTCCCGGAATCCTCGGCCCCTACAACCCGGCCAATCCCCCATACGGCGCTTTCGGAACAAATGTCTTCACCTATGTCGGCATACTTCCGCAGATCATCGTCGACGCGTTGCCGATGCTCAGCCAGCTCGGCATCAACGGCTCCAACTACCTCAACGTCACCGGCAATGCCCTGACCACGGCTGGCATTGCGCTGAGTCAGGGTGTGTGGGATGCCGTCGGTCAGGCCATCACGGCGAACATCCCCGCAGCCTTGGCGACGCTCGCCGCAGCAGTCAACGTGGCGGGCACCACTCTGCTGGCGGCGGGCACCTATGTTGTGGCCGGGGTGACGACTAACGCCACGGCGGTGTTCAACGTCGTGGCGGGTTCACTGCCGACACTGATCGGTGCCACGGTCGCCCAGGCCCGGCTGGTTGCGACCTCCGCCACCGCGGTCGTGACCAACACGGTGGCCGCACTGAGTGCCGGAAACATCGAAGACGCGTGGAATGCGGCAGTTGACGGCCTGCTCGGACCCACCGGACTGCCCGGTACCGTGCTGAACCTTTCGATCGGTCAGGGCGTGCAGATCGCCCCGATCACGGGCGCGACTCAGGCTGATATTCAGGCGTCTTTCGCTGCCGGCTTCGTACCGAGCATCCTCACCGAACTTCAAAGCGCGACAAGGCAGATCGTCGCAGCTCTCCAGACCCCGAATCCGGTTCCGCCCGTCGCGGCCGTGTCCGCCACGACGCGCACGGGAGCATCTGTTCGTTCATCGACAACCGCTGCCACCTCGGCCCGTTCGGCCGCTGCGACCTCCGCGGATGGTGTGTCAACCCATACCGGCGTCAAGCACCGGGCCGCACGCGCCACCGCCACATCGTCCGCGGCTCGCCACGATTAGAGACCGGGGCGGGCGACTGTACCGACCCTGGTCGCCGCTCGCGGTCGGCACGACTTCCTACTCGTCGAAACGACGCCGGAAGCGATCCTCCATACGACTGCTGAACGAACCACCGGCACTCTTGCTGCGGCGTTGGCGGGATGCACTCGGCGCTGCACCACGCTCGCGGGTGCCCTGCGCCGGCGGACCGGTGATCGCGAACACGACGCCACCGAACATCACCAGGAAACCGATCACCGACAGCAACGGGAAGCCACCGATCATGGTGGCCTTGATCGCTACGCCGGCCACGAGCATGGCCAGTCCGAGGAGGAAGAGGCCGACGCCCTGAAGGCGCCGACGCGCCGACGGCGCCCGCATGGTGCCGCCACGAACACTGGACGCGAACTTCGGGTCCTCGGCGTAGAGAGCGCTCTCGATCTGATCGAGCATTCGCTGCTCATGCTCGGAGAGTGGCATTCGTCCCTCCTTGCCCGACTCGCCCGGTAAATGAACGTACGTTGACCGCCCGGCAACCCCGGGGCGGGTAACCACATGATACGAGGCCACGGTGCCTGGCACCACCCAGTTCGACCACCCATTTGTCCGCGCGGGAGGTCTCGCAAAGTGTATCCCGGCCCGGCGGTTCGTCAGCACGGGTCAGGCAGACGTAAGACCATGGTCATGACCGGGCCGGGTCCCGCCGTGAACCGCCACCATAATGGCGGGTATCACTGCGGTCTCCTCGGCCGGCCGGGACAGACGTCGAAAGGGGCATCGAGGGCGTTGGCGACTTTCCTGATCGACTTGGCGCCCCATGACATGCAGCGCCGCCTGGACGATGCGCTGAATGTCTACGTCGATGCGATGGCCTACCCCCGCGGCACCGAGTCACAGCGTGCGTCGATGTGGATTGACCACACCCGGCGGCGGGGCTGGAGAGCAGTGGCGGCCGTCGAGACCGAGACCCGGGCAGGGGAAGTTCCCGCCGCTGAGCACCTGGCTGCAGCGCCCATGCTGGGAGTCGCCTACGGCTATCAGGGAGCGCCGGATCAGTGGTGGCAACAGCAGGTCGTGCGGGGACTGCACCGAGTCGGATTCCCACGCGATGAAAGCGCCCGTCTGATGGGCGATTATTTCGAGCTGACGGAATTGCATATCCACCCCAGCGCCCAAGGTCGAGGTCTGGGTGAGGCGCTGGCACGGCGCCTCCTGGCCGACCGTGCCGAGGCAAACGTGCTGCTATCAACACCGGAGACCAATGGGGAGTCCAACCGCGCCTGGCGGCTCTACCGGCGGCTGGGATTCGCCGACATCATTCGCGGCTATCACTTCGCCGGGGACCCGCGGGCTTTCGCCATCCTGGGTCGAACACTCCCGCTCTAGTGCGGATCTGGCACGATACCTTTCGTGCGATCTTCTGTGCAGGACCGAAGTGGTCGCATGCGGCTGCGGACGGCGGTGATGCTGCTGTTATTCGTGGCGCCGCTGACGGTCGGGTGCCTGCGGGTGCATGCCTCGATCACGGTGTCCGGCGATGATGCGGTATCAGGCGAGATCATTGCGGCCAGCAAGCCTCGTGGCGAGAAGGACAAGGGCCCGCAGTTCGACGAGAACATGTCGTTCAGCCAGAAGGTCACGGTGTCGGACTACGACGCAGACGGCTACGTCGGATCGCGGGCCACCTTTTCCGGCCTTTCCTTCGCCGAGTTACCTCAACTGGCCAACCTCAGCCGCGATGCCACCGGCGTGGATATCTCCCTGCGGCGGGCGGGCACTCTGGTGATTCTGGAGGGCCGGGTCGACCTGACTAATGTCACCGACCCGGATGCGGACGTGACATTGCGCGCTGCTTTCCCGGGCGAAGTCACCTCCACCAACGGCGATCGGGTGGGTACCGATGTCGTCGAGTGGACGCTCAAGCCCGGCGTGGTGACCACCATGAGCGCGCAATCGCGCTATACCGATCCCAGCACCCGCTCGTTCAACACGGCCGCGCTCTGGCTCGGTCTTGCCGCGTTCGTGGTCGCCGGCCTGATCGCCGCCCTCGCCTGGCGGGACCGCGACCTCTCGGCACGACCCGCGGCTACCGAGCAGGATGACCAGGAAGGGGCGAGACGCTGAGCGTCGAAGCAGCAGATCCATCGGCCCTCGAGTTGGCCGGTGCCGTCACCGACCAACTTCGCGATTACCTGGACGAACGACGCACCGCAGCCGCCTATATCGGCCCCGAGTACGACGGCCTCATCGCCGCACTCGAGGACTTTGTGTTGCGGGGCGGCAAGCGATTGCGGCCCTTATTCGCTTACTGGGGCTATCGGGCAGTGACTCCCGGTTCCGACGATCCTGTCGACCCGGAGATCCTCACGCTGTTCTCCGCGCTGGAGTTGCTGCATGCCTGCGCACTCGTGCACGACGATGTCATCGACGATTCCGCTACCCGTCGCGGTATGCCGACAGCACACGTGCATTTCACCGACCTGCATCGGGACCAGAGTTGGCACGGCTCCCCCGAACAGTTCGGCCGGTCGGCGGCGATCTTGCTCGGCGACCTTTCACTGGTGTGGGCTGACGACATCGTGGCCGGGACAGAACTGCCGGGCGACGGCCGCCAGCGAGTTCGACGCGTATGGTCCGATATCCGCACCGAGGTGCTCGGTGGCCAGTACCTCGACATCGTCGCCGAGTCCAGCGGCGCAGAATCCATCGCCTCGGCGATGAACGTCAACACCTACAAGACGGCGTCATACACAGTGTCGCGACCGTTGCAGTTGGGTGCTGCCGCTGCCGCCGACCGCCCCGACGTGCAAAACCTCTTCGGTGAATTCGGCACCGACCTGGGCGTGGCATTCCAGTTGCGCGACGACGTCCTGGGTGTGTTCGGCGACCCCGCAATCACCGGCAAACCCTCCGGCGATGACCTGCGGTCAGGTAAACGCACCGTGCTTCTCGCCGAAGCGCTCGAGCGAGCGGAAAACTCCGATCCGGTGGCCGCACAACTGCTGCGGTCCTCGATTGGCACCGAGTTGACCGACGCGCAGGTCGGCGAATTGTGCTCGGTCATCGAATCGGTCGGAGCCCTGGCCGCCGTGGAGGATCGTATCGACACGCTCACTCGCCGCGCCCTGGCCCTACTTGCGAGCGCACCGATCAACGCGCCGGCCAAGGTCGGTCTGACCGAACTCGCCGGATTGGCCGCCAACCGGTCGGCGTAGCCGAAATGTCCGCCGGCACACCGATGACTGCGGCTTCGCCACCGGCGGGGCTGACCCGCCTGATGGAATTCGCCCGCTCCGGTGAGGGCAGACCGGCGCTGCTCGGATTTGTGGGCGCTGCACTGGTAGCACTCGGCGGGGTCGGAGCCGGCAGCACCCGCCAGCGCGACCCCCTGTTGGAGACGTTGCACCTGTCCTGGTTGCGATTCGGCCACGGGCTCGTGGTGTCATCGCTGCTGCTGTGGATCGGCATCGGCATGCTTCTGGTGGCATGGCTTCGGCTGGGACGTTGGGCCGTGGACCGTGGCAGGGTCAGCGAGTACACGATGATCGCAACCACCGGGTTTTGGCTGGCCCCGCTACTGCTCAGCGTCCCGCTTTTCAGCCGTGACACCTATTCCTATCTGGCTCAGGGCGCGCTGCTGCGAGATGGTTTCGATCCGTATGTCGTGGGTCCGATTGATAACCCGAACTCCTTGCTGGACAACGTGAGTTCGATTTGGACCACGACCGCGGCACCCTACGGTCCGGCATTCATACTCGTGGCGAAGTTCGTGACGATGGTCGTCGGAAACAATGTCGTAGCAGGAACAATGCTGCTGCGACTGTGCATGCTGCCCGGCCTGGCGCTGCTCATCTGGGCCGCGCCTCGGATCGCGCGCCACGTCGGTGCCGATGGAGCCCTGGCGCTGTGGATCTGCGTCCTCAACCCGTTGGTGATCGTCCACCTGATGGGCGGGGTGCACAACGAGATGCTGATGGTCGGGCTGATGATGGCCGGCATCGCCCTGACCTTCGCCCAACACCATGTGGCCGGTGCGGCACTGATCGCGGTAGCAGTCGCGGTCAAAGCGACCGCGGTGCTTGCGCTTCCATTCATGGTCTGGGTGTGGATGCGCCATCTGCCCGGAAACCGGCTGCGTGCGTTTCTGATCGCCTCAGTGGCTTCGGTGACGACATTCGTCGCGGTGTTCGCCGTGCTGTCCGCCGTTGCCGGGGTCGGCCTGGGCTGGCTGACCGCGTTAGCCGGCTCGGTGAAGATCATCAACTGGCTGACCATCCCCACAGCGGTGGCGAACCTGACCAATGCCATCGGCGGCTTGTTCATGCCGGTCAACTTCTACGCCGTTCTCGACGTCACCCGCATCATCGGTATCGGCATCATCGGAGTGTCACTTCCCCTGCTGTGGTGGCGTTTCCGTCACACCGATCGCGAGGCGTTACAGGGAATAGCGTGGGCGATGTTCGTCGTCGTTCTGTTTGTACCGGCCGCGCTGCCGTGGTACTACACCTGGCCTCTTGCCGTGATTTCGGCGCTTGCACAGTCGCGTCCGGCGATCGCCCTTATCGCGGGGTTCTCGACCTGGATCATGGTGATCTTCAAGCCAGACGGCGCACACGGCATGTACTCCTGGCTGCACGTGCTGCTCGCGACCGCATGCGCAGTGGCGGCCTGGCGTTCGTTACGCCGCGAGACGCTCTGAGATTTCAGCCGGATCAGTACGCCATGGCTTGGGCGCGACGCAGCACCTCGCGGGCCTGATGGGCATGCAGTGCGTCGATCGGGCGCGCGTTGGGTATCGATTCGCGCACACCGTCACGTGTGACCGTGAGCGACGGATCCGCGGTGAACAACCAGCGCATGATCTCAGTGTCGGCGAAGCCGCCGTCTCGCAATACCGCCAGCAACCCCGGCAGGGACTTGGTTACTTCCCCGCCCTGGGTGAAGAACAGCTGCGGTACCACCGGTATGCCATTGCGCCGCACCGCCACCAGTTGACCGTCACGGAGCCGCTGATGCACTTTTGTCACCGGTATCCGCAGTAACTCGGCCACCGTGGGGAGGTCGTACACGGCCTCATCGGGGTCGAGAACGTCCTCGCCGGTCGGAATGGTGCTCACACCCCATAGTGTAAGTCCGCGCCGCCAGGCCGCGTCGCGTCGGGACACGCGCGGCGTTGGCGGGCAATCAGCGTCACCGGTATCGGCGGCCGGCCGACTTAGGATGGACCGGTGACGACTGACCCGCTCGTCGGTGCGTTACTCGACGGCCGCTATCGCGTCGAGGCCAGGATCGCCACCGGTGGAATGTCGACCGTCTATCGCGGGCTCGACATTCGACTCCACCGGCCGGTTGCCCTGAAGGTGATGGATGCCCGCTACGCCGGCGACCAACAGTTCCTCACGCGATTCCATCGCGAGGCCCGTGCAATAGCGAGCCTGAAGCACCCCGGATTGGTTGCCATCTACGACCAGGGAAATGATCCCCGGCACCCGTTTCTGGTGATGGAACTCATCGAGGGCGGCACATTGCGGGAACTCCTTCGCGAGCGGGGCCCGATGCCCCCGCATGCCGTCGTGGCCGTGCTGCGTCCGGTGCTCGGCGGACTGGGAGTCGCGCACCAGGCCGGGTTGGTACACCGCGACATCAAACCGGAGAACGTGCTGATCTCCAATGACGGCGAGGTGAAACTTGTCGACTTCGGTTTGGTGCGCGCAATAGCAGAGGCGGGAGTGACCTCTACCAGTGTCATCCTGGGAACAGCCGCCTACCTGTCACCCGAGCAAGTACTCGGCGAGGCCACCGGACCGCGCAGCGATGTCTATGCGGCAGGCATCATGGCCTTCGAGCTACTCACCGGCACAACACCTTTCAGTGGCGACAGCGCAATCGCAGTGGCCAATCAACGCCTCGACCGCGATGTGCCGCCACCCAGCTCGCTGATCGACGGGGTACCAGAGGAGTTCGACGCCTTCATCGCCGGAGCCACCGCCCGCAATCCGGACCGCCGATTCGTCGATGCCGCCGCGTTGAGTGCCGAACTCGACGCGATCGCCGAGGAATTAGCCCTGCCGCAATTCCGTGTTCCGGCCCCGAAGGTTTCTGCACAACACGCTGCCACGGTCGTCTCGCCACCCGTTGGGCGCCCGACCCGCCAACTGACCCGCGCAGCGCACGACTGGCAGCCCGTCGCAGACGCAGGCGGTGACGCCGAAACCGAACTGGTTCACAGCGACGATGTCAATGAATCCGATTATCCACCAAGGCAATTAGAGGGAATCGATATCGACGAGTTCATCTGGTCACGGCAGCGGTCACGTCGTGTCCTGGCATTCTGGGTGCTCACCGTGTTCGTACTCACCGGACTCGTGGCCATCGCCGGGTGGTCACTCGGCACCAACCTGGACGGCCTGCTCGGCCGCTGATGCCCATGGACCCGACGCAGGGTCGAACGCGATCTGGCCGCAGCGTCGATTCCCGGTCAGCAGCAGCGCGCCCCCGGGTTGGTCTCGGTCTGCTTATGGCGTATGCGCCAGTACTGCGCCTCGCTGAGGGCCGGTTCGCCGGGGTGATCGCGGCGGCGGTGCGTCAGGTAGCGCTGGTAGTGGTTGTCGCCCATCAATGAGCTGACGTACCAACGGAGGTGACGGACGAGTCGGACTGCGCGGACCATTGCTTGTGCACCTCCTTCTCGATCGGCGTCGCGAATAGCCGGGAAGGGCCGAATATCCGGGACGGCACCGGCGTTTCCACGGCCAGCGGCCGCCCGCGCCCGCGCAGTGAGCGGATCGTCATGACGATGGCCGATGTGACCACGATCAGCACCACCGTGGCAAAGAGGATCGACAGCGTGCCCTGGATGAACGTGTTGCGGATGACATCGTGGAGCTGGTCGGGGTTCTTGGCGGCACCTAATGACGCCTTGCCCGCGTCACGCGCATCCCGGTACTGGAAGTGCTGGGTCCAGTAGCCCAGCTTGGGATCGCCGGAGAAGATCTTCTGCCACGAGGCGGTCAGGGTGACGGTCAGATCCCACAGCAGCGGAATACCGGGAATCCAGGCCCATTTCAGCATTCCCATCTTGATCACCACCACGGTCACCACGGTCAGCGCGATGGCGGCGAGCAACTGGTTGGCGATACCGAACAGCGGGAAGAGGGTGTTGATGCCGCCCAGCGGATCGGTGACGCCCATCAGCAGGATGGAGCCCCAGGCCGCGACCACGACGATGCTGCACACCCACGCGCCGACCTTCCAGCTCGGGTCGCGCAGCCGGCGCAGCGGCCCGCCGAGATTGCTCAAGCCGTCCGACAGCATGAACCGGGCCACCCGGGTGCCTGCGTCCAGTGTGGTGAGAATGAACAGCGCCTCGAACATGATCGCGAAGTGGTACCAGAACGCCTTAAGTCCGCTGCCGCCGAACACCGAGAGCACCTGGGCCATACCGAAGGCCAGCGTGGGGGCGCCGCCGGTGCGCGAGACGATCGACTCCTCGCCCACACTGGTGGCGGCATCGGTGATCTCTGCCGGTGTGATCGGCGGCCCGGACAGCCCCAGCTTGTTGACGTAGGCCGCAGCGGTCTCGGCGGTGCCGCCGGTGGCAGCGGCGGGGGCGTTCATCACAAAGTACAAGTGCTGGTTCAGGATTGACGCGGTGATCAGCGCCATGATCGCCACGAACGACTCGGTCATCATTCCGCCGTAGCCGATCAGCCGCATCTGGCTTTCCTTCTCCAGCAGCTTCGGCGTGGTCCCCGAGGCGATTAGCGAGTGGAACCCTGACAGCGCGCCGCAGGCGATGGTGATGAACAGGAACGGGAACAGTGAACCCGCAAAGACCGGGCCCGCACCGGAAATGGCGAACTGGGAGACGGCGGGGGCCTGCATCACCGGGCGGGCCACCAGGATGCCCACCGCGAGCAGGGCGATGGTGCCGATCTTCATGAATGTCGACAGATAGTCGCGCGGCGCCAGCAGCAGCCACACCGGCAGCACCGACGCCGCCAGTCCGTAGATGATCAGACACCACGACAGGGTGACCTTGGACAGCGTGAACCACTGCACGCCCCAGTCGGTATGGCCGACCCAGCCGCCGGCCACCACGGCCAGCAGCAGCAGTGCCACACCGATCAGCGACACCTCCGAAACCCGGCCCGGCCGGATGAAGCGCAGATACACGCCCATGAAGATGGCGATCGGGATCGTCATCGCGATGGAGAACACACCCCAGGGACTCTCGGCGAGCGCGTTGACCACCACCAGGCCCAGCACCGCTAAGAGGATCACCATGATGACCAGCACCCCGACGATCGCCGCGGTTCCGCCCACCGTGCCGAGTTCGTCGCGTGCCATCTGACCCAGCGAGCGCCCCCGCCGGCGGGTTGAGATCGCGAGCACCAAATAGTCCTGCACGCAACCGGCCAGCACCGCGCCGAGGACGATCCAGATGGTGCCCGGCAGGTAGCCCATCTGGGTGGCCAGTACGGGGCCCACCAGCGGGCCAGCCCCGGCGATCGCGGCGAAGTGGTGGCCGAATAGCACCCGCCGGTCGGTGGGCATGTAGTCGGTGCCGTTCTCGTAGATCTCCGCGGGTGTCGCGTGCTCGTCGCG